>JAZNES010000201.1:0-3585 GCA_045588755.1 Eubacteriales bacterium
TCGCTACGGCTCGGTCACGCTCGGGCTCTGACACCACACCGTGGTGTCATTCACTCCCCTCGCGCCGCTTCGCTACCTCTCGGAGGGAGGCTAAATTAAAAAATCCCGTTTGTAAACACACCGACAAATCAAAATTTGAAATATTAATTATCATGCGCAACAAAAATTATATAAATTACAAAACAAGAAAGGAAATTACGAAAATGGAAAAGATCAAAATTGGTTGGAGTGAGATAGACATTACTCCCAACGAACCTATCAGACTTGCAGGACAGTTCTACGAAAGAGTGTCCGACAGCATTGACAGCCCTCTTACCTGTACCGCATTCGCGCTTGAGAGCGGAGATGAGCAGCTTATTATGTGTGGCTGTGACCTCGTCAGCGTAAATGAGAAGCTTATAAGCATAGCAAAGGAGAAGATCGGAAACAAGATCGATATTCCTCATGACAAGATCATTTACAGCGCTATACATACCCACTCTGCCTACGAGTACCGCTTTGCTACGTCAAGCCTTGGCTATCTTTCAAAGGTAGTTCCCGAGGATATGCCCTACGTATCTCTCAGCACAGGTAAGGACTCTATGTCTGACGAGAAGACTGTTGAGATAATCACCGACGGAATGGCAAAGGCAGTTATCGAGGCTTGGAACAACAGAAAGCACGCGTACTATCAGAACGCATTCGGACGCGCAGTTGTAGGTCTGTGCCGCCGCGCTTGCTATGATGACGGCTCTGCAAAGATGTGGGGGGAGACAAATCTTGCTAACTTCACAGAGCTTGAAGCAGGTAGTGATTCGGGTGTCGAGCTTATCTACACCTTTGACGAAAATAAGGAGCTTGTCGGTGTTATCGCTAACGTCGCTTGTCCCGCACAGGTAGCGGAGCACAGAGATTTCGTTTCCTCTGACTATTGGGGCAGAGTAAGAATGAACCTCGAGAAGAAATTCGGCAGAAAGATATTCGTGCTCGGTCTTTGCTCGGCAGCGGGCGACCAGTGTCCGAGAGATCTTATCCGTTGGGTAGACCCCGAAACTCCCGTTAAGGACCCCAATATCAAGCACTATTATCCCGTTGAAAGACGCGCAGATCCTTCGATGTTCGATAAGAGCGGACTTAACCTTGTCGGAAAGAGATTGTCAAACGAGATAATATCGGTTCTCGAGGATCTTGAGGACGATAAGAAGGACGAGGCAGTTCTCATTCACGAAACTGTAAAGCTTCTCCAGCCCTTGCGCCGCGCGACTATCGCCGAGTACGAGGACGCAGTTGCCAAGATCGACGACTTTATCGCGAAGAACAGAGGAAAGGCTATCGACTACGAGGACAAGGCAAGACTTCACATCTATGCGGGAGTTATTGAGAGATATCTTGAGCAGCAGACAAAGGACAACTACGATATAGAGGTCCACTTTGTCCGCTTCGGCGATATTGCTATCGCAACTAACCCCTACGAGCTCTTCCTTGACTACGGAAACCAGATAAGAGCGAGAAGTAAGGCAAAGCAGACCTTCCTCGTTCAGCTCGCTTGCGATTCCTTCGGCTACCTTCCCACAAAGAAGGCAGAGGCGGGAAGCCACTACTCCGCATATATTTCGAGCGGATATACAGGCCACGAGGGCGGAAATATCCTTGTAAGAGAGACTCTTAAGAGAATCAACAAGATGTTCTGATTTTAGCTTTTTGATGAGGTGAAATACACAAAAAATGAGTTCTCCTTTTTCAAAATACAAGTATAAGAATCAATATATAAAGCTGATCGCCGCCTGCTATTTCTACTACGTTCTTCAAATGGGCTTGAAGAACTGCTACAGCTTGCAGATGGTAGCGATAATCAGTGATTTCGCGACTACTAAGGCACAGGCCGCTATCGGACTTACTGTAAATTATTTTATTTATGGGATTGCTCAGTTCGTTCTTGCACTTTTTATAGATAAAATAAACCAAAGAAAGCTTCTTTGGGTTGGCACGGCACTGACAGTAGTAGCCTATATGCTCATAGGATTTTCCACAGAGCTTTGGCAGGTGTGGGCACTCCTCGGAGTCGCGGGTATATCTCAGTGTCCTTATTGGGGAGCGATAAACTACTTTATGGCACGCTATCTGCCAAACGACTGTATACCTGCGGCGACCAAGATCACACATACCGGAATATATGTAGCTACTGCGTTGGTTTGCGGTGTGTCGGCGTTCTTCATTGAATTTTGGTCGTGGAAGACTACCTTTGTCTTTATGGCCGCTTTGCTTCTTTTAGCATTTATATTACTTAACCGTCAGATAAGAATAACCAGACAGTGTGTAAGGCGCAGAGATGAAATAGAAGTTTCCGCGGATGAGAATGGCAAGGATCACAAGGATTTTGTTGTCCCTGCGGGAAAGAAGATGAACGTCGGTTTTATAATCGGCTTCTGCGTACTCGCAAATTTCCTTACCAACTCGATATATTACGGAGTCGGTAACTGGATACCGAATATGCTCAAAGAGGTACATAACTTCCCAGATTCGCTTTCAATATTGCTTACTTTGGTACTGCCCTTGGTTTCGCTTCCGTGCAGTATGATAATGTTTACCTATTTCGATAAGAAGGGAAATATTTTCCTTTCGGGAACGGTGCTTGGAGCCGTTGTTGCTATTACGGTCGTTCTTATCACGCTCGGATATAACGTAAGCTTCTGGATAGCAATGGCGCTCTTCCTCGCTTTCAGATTTTTCCACGGCTGCTACAATATCGTATACACCAATTACACTGTTACGAAACTCAAGAACTATATAGACCCCGGAAAAGCGGCTTTGCTTACCAACGCCCTGGCAATGGTAGGAGCGGGCTTTATGCCTCTTATTACAGGAGTGTTGCTTGACGGACTCGGTTGGACGGCGTTCTTTGCTTCGATGGCCGGACTTTGTATATTTGCCTTCATCGTTTCTGCTGTCGGATATCTTGTGGTCAGACGGAATAAAGAGCTGAGAAAGTGGTTCTGAGTATAGGAAGAATTATTAAAATTATCAATAAATTTAAGGAGAAAAATTATGTTGAAAATTGCATTTGCAGGCTTCGGAGAGGTAAATACTCCTATCGAGGTCATCGAAAGAAAGTGTAAGGCTGCTTATGAGAGCCTTAAGAAAGAGGATACCGAGATATATCCCTTCTACCCGATCCGCGATGATTATGAGGAAACCTACATAAATCAGGCGATCGAGTATTTCTCGGGTAAGGAATTTGACGTTATGGTACTCTGCGTTGCAGGTTGGATACCCTCGCACGCAGTAGTAAAGGTGCTTGAAAAGTTCAGAAATACTCCTATGGTCCTTTGGGGCCTTTGCGGCTGGTACGAGGACGGACACCTCGTTACAACTGACGATCAGGCAGGAACGAGCGCACTCCGCAAGGCACTTTCCGATATCGGACTTAAGTTCAAGTATATTTACGATATCGTAGGAAAGCCCTCTAATGCTGACAAGGTGCTCACCTATGCAAGAGCAGCAGCAGCTTACTCTGCTATGAGAACTGCAAGAGTAGGTCAGATCGGATACAGAGACATGCAGCTTTATGGCACACTCTTTGACGGCAACTCCCTTAAGAGAGTTATC
>JAZNES010000202.1:0-4396 GCA_045588755.1 Eubacteriales bacterium
GTTTGTGTCAAAAACTACTCATCCGTCACGGCTTCGCCGTGCCACCTTCCCTGACAAGGGAAGGCTTGTCCGCGAACTCACTTTTGGGTACAAACTTGTTTGACAACCCCGCCGCATGCGGCGTTATTACAGTGTCCGTAACATCGAATTAATTTATCTATTAAAAAACAACAGAGGTAATCGTTATGAGTGAAAAAAAGCCCGATTATATGATTTTAGTCAACGAAGAAAATCGGCTGCCCGAAGATTTTGCGAGCACTATAGAGCTCATCGACGTCGAAAATGCAATAGGTGAAAAATATCAGATCGAAAAAAAGACCTACCAAGCGTTTTTGAGGCTTCGGGAGGATATTCTAACAAACAACGGGCTTCAGATCGAGTTGATCTCGGTCTACAGAACCGTTGACCAGCAAAAAGTCACGTTTAATTATTACGTAGATAATTTCGGCTTGGAATATGCAAAGACCTACGCGGCACTTCCGGGCTGCTCCGAGCATCACACGGGATTTGCCATTGACGTGTCCTTCCTTGTGGACGGCAAGATAATCCGCGGAGTAGAGGGCCTTTTGGGCGCAGACGGTCTTTTCCGCATCGTGCAAGAAAAGCTTCCTGAATACGGCTTTATTTTAAGATACCCCAAGGGTAAGGAAAACATCACCAAAATAGGCTACGAGCCCTGGCATTTCCGCTATATTGATTCTCCCGAGATCGCTAAAGAAATATACGATCGAGGAATCTGCTTTGAAGAATATTTCTCTGAATCTTGATAACACCCTCGAGGAACAAATATGAACAACGCAAAAAACATACCTTGTGACGTCTTGTATAAAACAAACGATCCTCTTTACGAGGAATCGATAAGAAAATTTCAGGGCTGTCCAACGATAGCCCTGACGCCCAAGGGCAGAATTTACCTCGGCTGGTATGCGGGTGGCCGCTGCGAGCCTCATATGGAAAATTATAACCTGCTTACATACAGCGACGACGACGGCCAAAGCTGGTCAAAGCCGCTTTTGGTGATACCGAGCAGCAAGGAACATTTTGTCCACGCGCTCGACATTCAGCTTTGGATAGACCCCGCAGGCAGACTGCACGTCTATTGGGTGCAAAACAATACCTCTCTCGCCCCCGAGAATACCCCCAAAGCAGAGCCTTGGCAGCCGATAGGCAGTGTCGACGGATATTTGTTCGGCGATTTCACTCACGCGTGGTGGGAGATGATCTGCGACGAGCCCGACAGCGACGAGCCGAAATTTTCAGAACCGAGATATCTTGATATCGGATTTCTGCGCTGCAAGCCCTTGGTGCTTGCAAACGGCGATTGGCTGAATTTCAACTACGATCAGACGGACGGCCGATACGGATATAGCGTCTCTCACGATAATGGCTCGACCTACGAGCACTCATACGGCTCAAAAAAGCTTGACACCTATTTTGACGAGGCTATGGCGTATCAATTGAGGGACGGAACTGTGCGTATGCTCGCCCGTACCGTTCTCGGTGCGATAGCCGAGAGTTATTCCTATGACAACGCAAGGAGTTGGAGCGAGGCAAAACTCACCGAGATAGACAGTCCGAACACTCGCTTCTATATCTCGCGCACACCGTCGGGCAGAATTTTGCTTGTAAATAACGACGATAAAAAATCCCGAACAAATATGACTCTTTATCTTTCCGAGGACGACGGAGCTACGTGGAAATATAAGCTTTGTATAGACGACCGCAGATCTCTTTCTTATCCCGACGTCGACTTCTTTGACGGCAAGATATATCTTACCTACGACAGAGAACGCATAGGCGCTGCAGAGATACTCCTCGCCGTCTTCACCGAGGACGATATCATAAACGGCATCGTGCCCGAGATAAGAATAGTAAGTAAGCCGTAATTTTTCAATAAGATAATCCATTTAGCAAAAAGAGGAAAACCATATGATTGTAAGAGTGAAAAAATGGGATATTGTATACGATACGATTGTATTTGCAATTTTGGAAAATGATTGGAAAACTAAGATTATTGTTTTTGACGAAGCTTTCGAACTTTTAGAGTATGCTCGGTTTTATGACACAGGTCGTCTTCCTTGCCTTCATAAACAAATTGTAATAATTGACTCTTCTGATGAAGAATGGGTACAAAACGGCAAATTAACAGGTTATGATTGGATCGTAAATGATCCGCAATTATTAGCTCTGATTGACCGCGGCGGAGATACCCCTCCTGAAATTTTAGCACGCTGCCTTGAATTGCAAAAAAAGGTCTGTATTCCGGAATGGTTTGAGGTAACAGATGAAAAATCTGCCGAAAATCTTTTGGTAGCGGCAGGATATTTTCACGACGGATACATAACAAGTATTGGCTTTGAAAATAACGAAACCCATATAACCATAAATGTTTGGGGAGGAAAAGTTCATCTTAGGCTCTTTGACGCTTGTTTGTCAAATAAATGTAAAGAAGGCTACGGAGAAATCGGAGAAATACTCGATTCAAATGTATTTTTTGAGAATAACCGTATCTTTTGGGTAGATGCAGAGCATATAACCCGTTCGAACGATATGAATGATGAATACTGTTATTTTTCAGCAAGCAAAATGCTTTGGAATATATCGCTTGAATGAGAACGTCTAAAAATGCATCAACATTCTGTAATTTTGATATTATTTTCGCGAAAAAAACAAACTGTATCGTGAATAACCAATATCACTCATAAGGAGAAAGACAAAGATGGAAAAGAATCAAGAAAAAACAAAGCAAACATTTGCTAACGCATGGAAAAAAGCTGCGGATTTTGGAAAGAAAGCCGCCGAAAGCGCGAAAAACATAGTCGATCAAACAAAGGAAACTATTCACGAACAACAGGCAAAGAAATACGCGGTAATAACGAAAAACGACTTTGCTGATCCAACATTTCAACGTCCTAACATAATAAAAATTGAAGATGACTCGGCTAATCGCAATTTCGTTTCAGACCCCGATGCGATCGGTTGGATTGAGAAGCATAAGGAAATTGACGTTCTACATATATATTTCACTTTCGCAAAAGATTGCGGAATAATATTCGTTCCCCTTTTTCAAAGAGAAAACGTATATTGTCAGGACAATTTTGATTCAAACAAATACATAAACTCTAACCACGTATTTGGAAAAGCAACGGAAGAGAAATTGGCTGAACTTAATAATATAGCTTATTGTTTGGGTGCAAAAAGCTGTGCCATAGAAATAATTGAGGCGGACACCGAAATAAATTCTCACCAAGCCACCTTAAAAATCAAAGGCAGTCCCGCCTCAGCAGAAACTAACAGCACAAGAAAGAATAATCAAAGCGGAAAAACGATTTCTTATTTTGAAGGACACAATGATCCCAAGCTACCAATGTTAAAATGGTTTGCGCACGATGACAATATAAAAGGATTGATTGAAATGCGTTGCAATAAAGCTATTAAATCAAACATTTTGGAGCTTAAAGGCTCTTCGTCTGCAACTATGTCAAAAGCTATCGCGTGTGCAATTGACGACATCTTGAAGATAGGCGGCGGTATTTCTATGGAAAAGCAAGCGTTAAAGGAACACAGCAATAGACTTTTATTTGAAATTGAATTTTAAGAAAAAAGGAGACCCCTATATGAAACTTTTTCTAAATGCCCTTATAAAATTTATTTTGGGCTTTGTACTTATAGGGGCTATGCTCTTTTTACCCGCGGGTACGCTTAGGTACAGCGGTGCGTGGCTGTTTTTGGCTCTGCTCTTTGTTCCAATGCTCATAATGGGCATAGTCCTTTTTATAAAAGTGCCCGAACTGCTCAGAAAAAGACTGAACGCCAAAGAAAAGCAGAATGCACAAAAGGGCGTCGTCGCGCTCTCAGGGCTGATATTCCCGATAGGATTTATCCTCTCGGCACTTGATTTCCGCTTCGGCTGGTCGAGCGTTCCGTCTTGGCTCGTGTTCCTCTCTTCCCTGCTTTTCCTTATCGGATACGGCACATATGCCGAGGTTATGAGAGAAAACGCATATCTTTCAAGAACTATTGAGGTCCAAGAGGGGCAGACCGTCATATCAAGCGGACTCTACGGAGTGGTGCGCCACCCGATGTACCTTGCAACACTGTTTATTTTCTTGCCCTTGCCGCTCATTCTCGGCTCGTTTTTCGGGCTTCTTCCCTTTCTTCTCTATCCCACAGTTATCGTCATACGTATTCTCGACGAAGAAAAACTGCTCACCAAAGAGCTTGTCGGCTATGCAGAGTATAAGAAAAAGGTAAAATACAGACTTATTCCGTTTATCTGGTAAATACATAACGTCACTAAATTGGGATTTATCGGTGAGTAATAGATTTTAAGGAATGTAATTTTTAGGCTCCCTCCGGGAGGGAGCTGGCGCCGGAGGCGACTGAAGGAGAACGC
>JAZNES010000203.1:0-2056 GCA_045588755.1 Eubacteriales bacterium
GATATATCCTTGATCCTGAGGTCAACGTTTGCAAGATCTCCCGTCGCGCAAAGCTGCTCTATATGCTCGATAGTATCGACGCCGACAAGCTTCTTTGAAAGTCCGACGAGCGTTCCTCCGCCAACTCCCGTTCCGCCAAGATACTTTATCGCCGCGCCGTTTTTTCCCTTTTTGGCGTGAATAAGAGCCGTGCCCGTTCCCATACTTACAACGATAGCCTCGTCAAGTTCCGAAAGGTAAAGTCCGCCGAGTCCAACGCTTTCAAATTCCGAGACCTTACTGCAATTGAGTCCGTATATAGGCTTGTTTATAAAGGAAGAGCCTACTCCCGTCATAAGTACCTTATCTATATCCCCAAGCTCAAGGGCATTCTGCATCGTGAATTTTCCAAATGCGCCGTAAGCTGAAGTCAAGGCATCAGCCGCCTGCACGAAAAGAGGAAGAATAAGCTTTTCGTTACCATTACCGTCGGTCTGAAGTCCCACTATCTTCGTAGTGCTTCCGCCAACGTCTATTCCTATCACTGTTCTCATTTTTTACCTCCAAAATATTAAAAGGTTCTGTTATTATAGCACCTTATCGAGAAAAAATCAAGTGATATAGCTCTTTTTTCTCACAATATCGCCCGTTTGGCGCGAATTTGCAAGGCAAAAGGTATATATCGCGTCAAGATCTCTCAAAAGCTCTGCCTGCCTTTCAAGGTCGATATCGGCAGACTTTGTTATCACTTTTATCCTCATATCCTCGCGGCGCTTTCTTGAAAGCAATTCTCTGCCCACCTTATTCGCACCGAGCACAAGAGTATATTCGGGAGCTGTATGAAGATCCGAGCCTCTGACTCCCGTCATAGCAAAGAGTATCGCGCGTCTGAGCTTTGCATCTGTATACCGCTTTGTCGATATATTTTCGAAAAACTGCTCTCCGCACACACTCAGGTGAGCTTTATTACAGAGTCTCTCGGCGATCCCCTCGCTCATCTCGGCAATATCACGAAGCTCATAAGGCTTCTTGAATCTGAAAAAGAGCCGCGCGGAATCAAAATATTTATCTTCGTCGATAACGTCACCGCAAGACAGCGCCTTAGCGAGTATATCTTTGGTATCACTTGGAAGCTCGCACTCAAGCCGATCAATTCCGTTTTTCATTATTGCCTTGCGTATCGCCATAGCCGAGGAAAACTGTTTGTCAGAGCTATTCAGCTCTTCACAAAGATATCCGCTTCCCCTTCGTTTTACCGTAACGAAATCAAGAGAAGCGCCAAGTCTCTTTGCCGCTTTTATATATTCTACTCCGAGAATATCATTTGAAGAAAGAGCTATTCCTGTATTCTCCTCTATTATCGAGGAAAAGGCGCGTGCGCTCTGCTCTCCGTTCTGAAGCTTCTGCGCATATTGATCTTTGAAATCCTCGCTCGACGCAAGCTCTGCGCATCTTAAGAGCAAGTCGATGTCGCCGCATTCAGAGCCGAAAATAACGGTATCGCAAAATTCGGAAAGCACCGATATAGCTCCGTAGGCAAAGAACTCGGCAGAGGCAGAGCAAAATGGATATGGCAATTCAAGCACAAGGTCTGCGCCGCCGCGCACCGCCATCTCGGCGCGGTAATATTTATCGCAAAGCGCAAGCTCGCCTCTTTGCGTTGAATTTCCGCTCATAACGCAGACTATTCTTTCAGCACCCATCTCTCTTGCTTTGTCTATAAGATACTTATGTCCGTTGTGAAAGGGATTAAACTCACACACTATGCCGAATACAGCCACTTTGCTCACCTCCCTTTTTATTATTAAATCAATTATATCACAATCCGAAAGAAAATGCAAATATAAAATCGCAGACACGAAACGTGCCTGCGATCTTATTTGAAAAACAATAAATTGGGATTTATCGAATAGATAGTTTGTGATAAACAACGGACCGTCGAGGACTGTAAAGTGTAGTATGATTATATACAGGTAGTGCAAGATGATTGTATACAGTTTTGTGATATAATAAAGGCAGAAAAATGACCGAAAAGGAGGTTGTTCAAATGCCTTGGAAGGACAAAACTGTGGAAGAA
>JAZNES010000204.1:0-3010 GCA_045588755.1 Eubacteriales bacterium
CAAGGATAAAGAAAAGATTTGTATTATCTTCCTCCTCGCTCCCCATGAGCACATAGGTGTCTGACTGTGACTCTTTGGTGGGTACTAATATTTCTTTGTCAGCGCATATTATAAGCGGTGGGTAATCTATATCCGTCGCATCGGTGAGTCCCTTTTTCTTGCGCGGTCCGTGCGCACCGAAGATTGTAACGTCACTGCTTTCTATAAGGCGCGAAATATCCTCTGCCATATCCGAAGTGTTCCACGAGGAATCGGCATAAGCAAGAACGGTTTCTTCCTCTGAATAGGCAAAAAAGATTATTTTTCTTTCGGAATGATCACTCTTGGCTATGCCGAGCACCCTTATACTTGCTCCGTCTGACAGCTCTGTTGTTTCCAAATAATTGTAGAATACAAGCTCGGCACCGTTTCTGTTTACACAGCGATAGATATCGAAAGCAATATCTTCTTCATCGTCTGTTGACGGAAAAGGAAGGTATACCTTTTTAACGATATCGTTTCTGAATATCTTTTCAAGCGAGGATATATATTTTACATGATAGTGCGTAAAAATTACACTGTTTATATAGGTAGCAAAGTTTTCTTTTGCCTCATTGACAGAAGTATAAAGCGGTGAGTAATTGCCATCCCCGATATCTATTATGGTGGCGTAATTTTTCTCGGTTATAACGACAGAATCCCTGAAGCCGTCATTGATATAGTTGACCTTCGGATACGGATTCTGCGAATTATACGACCAAAGGCAGACCGAAAAGGCAACGATTGCAAGCAGCGGTATGCACGCAATAACGAATTTACGTTTTATCTTTATTATCAACAAAGTGAGCATAAGCAGACTCATAGTCACAACTATTACGCCCGTAAAGGAATACCTCAGAGATACGGTTGAAAAATCAAAGCCCGAAAAGAAGGATACGCAATCCTCTATAATACTATGTAATGATCTCGCCGCAAATCCAAGTCCTTCCCTAACAAACGGTATCCAGCCAAAAGATATAACGAGCAAGGCAAGAATGAGATATACAACGCAGATCGGCGTCACGACTATATTTGCCAAAATCCCGACTATTGAGATCTCGCCAAAGAAAAGCCATGAAATTATACATATAGATATATTAGCGCAAAAGGCGACAGCCACTACCGACCATATCTTCAAACCGATGCGCATAGGAAGACGAAGCCAAGTATGTCTTGGCAATTTTGCCCTTCCCGAGCTTGCGGGTATGACCGAGAGCCACGTGAGAAGTCCAAAGGTCGCAAGAAAGGACAGCCAAAATCCGAGATCGAAGACTGTTTTGGGTGACAAAAGCAAAAGAAGGGATCCTGCCACTCCAAGTGAAGTAAGTCCGTCCGACTCCCTTGAGAGCGTAAAGCAAAGATAGGCGCACAAGAGCATAAGCACCGAACGGCAAGCCGAGGGAGAAAATCCCGCAAGCACGAGCAATCCGAATGCGAATACCGACAGCATTATGCATCGGAGCAATTTAGATAAGCCTATCTTTTTGAGTACGATCTCGATAGCTCCCAGAATAATAGCCAGATGCAGTCCGCTGACCGCAAGCACGTGAGAAAGACCCGAACGGCGAAAATCTCTTACTGTCTGCGGCTCAATATCCTTCTTGTTCCCCGTAAGAAGTCCTGTTGCAAGTGCCGCTGAATCATGATCAAGTCTTTGACAAAAGAGCTCTCCCACTCTATTTCGAAGGCGTGCAAACAACAGCTCAAGGTCAAATTTGTCATATTTTTTGCACATGAGTGCTTCTCTGTCTATCGTGGGGATCACCGCGAGCCCGTCGCCGTCTTTTTCAATATTGCCTACAAGCCACAGGCAATCCCCCGTCGAATACTCTCCTTCGTATTCGCAGGAAAGAATGGCGTCTGTGTACACGTAATCCTCGCCAACTAAAAGAAGCTTTCCCGTATATTCCGAAAAATATTTGGTGTTATATTCCTCTTCGAGAACCAAAAACTTTATATTTACCTCCTCTGAGCAAAGCTTATCCTGCCTGTAAGAAGAAAGCGTTATTGAAACGAAGGATATCGCAAACGCCAGAGTGACAAAAAGAAGAGCTATAAAAGCTTCTATCAATCCGTATTTTCTCTTTTTTAATATAAATGATAAAACAAGCATGCAAACCGACGCAAAGAAGGAGACCGCGATCCCACAGATAACGCCAAGTGCGCTCAAATTACACGCAAGCACCGAAGCTCCTATAAAGCAAAAACAAAAGAGGCATAGCGGTCTTTTTATAAAAATACCCATATATACCTCCCCCCTAAAATACTATAATATATAGGAATGATACCACATATAAAACGATAAGTCAATCGTCTTTATTTCTCGGCTGTTTATTTTTTACTTGACAACGAGGCATATATGTTATATAATTATCGGTGTATGACAAAATTTGTCTTGACCGATCGTTATCCACGTTCTGATTAAGAAAGGTATATTTTGAAATGAAGCTTATCAATAATCTCAAGGGAGCTAAGCCTCCTAAGGTCATCACAGACCTGCGACATCTCGTCAACTCAGGCGCAGACGTATTCGGTGAAAAAACACTTTACGTTTACAAAAACGCATTGGGTGAAAACGAGGATTACTCCTATATAAGACTTCGCGACGAGATCAATATGATCGGAAGCGCGTTTATGAAGCTCGGTATCGGAGATAAGAACATTGCCGTAAGCGGAGACACTCATCCTCATTGGATAGCAACCTATATCTCTACCATTGCAGGAAACGGCTGTATAGTCCCGATAGACAAAGAGCTCAGCGACGAAGCAACCGTCGGATTCCTTAAGCACAGCGAATGCGTAGCCTTCGTATATACACCCGCACAGGCAGAAAAAGCGGCTATGATTGCTAAGGAGCTTCCCGAAATCAAGTACTTCGTGGCTATCCAACCCGCAGAAAACTTCAAGTTTGCTGACAACGTATATTCGATGGACGAGATACTCGCTATGGGTAAGGCAGAGCTTGATGCCGGAAACACCGCCTATACCGAGA
>JAZNES010000205.1:0-10110 GCA_045588755.1 Eubacteriales bacterium
CTTTTCGAACAAATTGCAAAAACCTCTTCGGTTTTTAGCTTTTTTCACTAAAATCAGAGATTTTTCATCAAAAAATGCGAGATTAAAGAAAATTTTCGTCATTTAGGGATTGACAAAAATTTAACTTGGTGCTATAATATCGATTATATCCCATAAAAAATATGGAGGCATAATATATGGAAAAAATAATGGCGATAATTACTCTTGCGTGCGCCGTGCTTGCGTTACTTTTCGCGGCATTGAAGGCTCGAAAGGTGCTGAAATTTTCAGAGGGTACAGACCTTATGAAAAAAATATCAGCTTCTATCCGCCAAGGCACGAACGCTTTTCTCAAGCGTCAGTACAAAATAGTAGTCGTATTCTTTGCGATAATGTTCGTCATACTTGGAATTATGGCGTTTGCGGGACTTCTTACACCCTATGTTCCCTTCGCGTTCCTCAGTGGTGGATTCTTCTCGGCATTTTCGGGCTTCATAGGAATGAAGATAGCCACCTCGGCAAACGCGAGAACGGCTAACGCGTGCCGCGAGGGACTCAACAGAGGTCTTAAGATCGCCTTCTCTGCGGGAAGCGTTATGGGCTTTACGGTAGTAGGACTCGGACTTCTCGACATATCTATCTGGTTCATTCTTCTTAAATTCGTATTCGGTCTTACCGCTTCCGAGATAACAGGCGCAATGCTCACCTTCGGAATGGGCGCGTCGGCAATGGCTCTCTTTGCCCGTGTCGGCGGCGGAATCTTTACAAAGGCGGCTGACGTCGGTGCCGACCTCGTCGGCAAGGTCGAGGCAGGAATACCCGAGGACGACCCGAGAAACCCTGCAGTTATCGCAGATAACGTCGGCGATAACGTCGGTGACGTTGCGGGAATGGGCGCTGACCTTTACGAATCCTATGTCGGTTCTATAATCTCGGCGTGTGCGCTCGGTGTTGCGGCGTTTGGGGATTTCAAGGCTATGGCTCTTCCTATGCTCCTTGCGGCGCTCGGAGTTATCTGTTCTATCTTCGGAACATTCCTCGTAAGAACAAAAGAGGGCGCAACTCAGAAGCAGCTTCTTCGCGCTCTTTCAAAGGGAACGAATTTCTCGGCTGTGCTTATCGCGGTTCTTTCACTTCCCCTCGTATATTTCGTATTTGGCAAGGATAACTGGACAATATATTTCGCAATTCTTGCAGGACTTATCGCAGGAGTTCTTATCGGTCAGTCGACCGAATATTTCACCTCTGACAGCTACAAGCCCACAAAGAATCTTGCAGCCACCTCGGAAACGGGTACGGCAACGATAATCATAGGCGGCTTGTCGGTAGGTATGATATCAACTCTTTTGCCCGTAGTTATAGTAGCTATCTGTATAATCGTCGCGTATTTCGTATCGGGCGGCACAGCAAGCGCTTCAATGGGACTTTACGGAATATCTCTCGCGGCTGTCGGAATGCTCTCAACACTTGGAATAACACTTGCAACCGACGCATACGGCCCCGTTGCAGATAACGCAGGCGGTATCGCGCAGATGTCGGGACTTGACCCGATAGTGAGAGAACGCACAGACTCGCTCGACTCGCTCGGAAATACCACTGCCGCAACGGGCAAGGGCTTTGCGATAGGCTCGGCGGCACTCACCGCTCTCGCTCTTATGGCTTCTTACATAGACAAGATAAAGACTATTGAGGGCGGCGCAGAGAAAATAGCCGACCTCAGTATAACCAACCCCACAGTTCTTATCGGACTTCTCGTAGGAGCTTGCCTGCCCTTCGTTTTCGCGGCGCTCACAATGAACTCTGTAGGCCGTGCGGCTCAGAGCGTGGTTAAAGAGGTCCGCCGTCAGTTCAGAGAGATCGCAGGACTTATGGATGGTAAGACCGATGCCGATTACGCGACCTGCGTTGATCTTTGCACAAAGTCAAGTCTTCGTGAGATGGTGCTTCCTACCGTCGTAGCAGTTATCGTTCCCGTCGTTACGGGCATTGTTCTCGGTTGCACGGGAGTGGTCGGAATGCTCGCAGGCGCTACCGCAAGCGGATTCCTTATGGCAGTATTTATGTCGAACTCGGGCGGAGCTTGGGATAACGCAAAGAAGTATATAGAGAGCGGAAACCACGGCGGCAAGGGCTCTGATTGTCACAAAGCGGCAGTCGTCGGAGACACCGTCGGAGATCCCTTCAAGGATACCTCAGGCCCTTCGATCAATATCCTTATCAAGCTTTTGTCTATGGTGTCGATAGTATTCGCGGCACTTATAGTTAATTTCTCTATACTTTAAGTAAAGAAAAGTCTCCGTTTTCTACGGAGACTTTTTTTCTGTTTTCAAGCAATAAATTGTGATTTATCGGTTAGATAGATTGCGTTAGGATTATTGCGAAAACCTTTTTGGAAACAGGTCTTCTCACTTTCCAAAAACTTTCAAACATTTGGTCTTGCTCTCGCAGCCCTTGCTCCGCCCTTCCCCCGCTCGTCGAAATAGTCGCCTCGGTCGCGTACGCGTAGCGCGCTTCCGACGCTTCTTTTCTCCTCCCTTGTCGCCCTCGCTTCATCTCGCACAGCGAGCACTCGGGCTCCAAGCCCACAACGGGCATAAACAAATGAGGTGAGCGGTATTCAGAGTGAGGAGGTAACAAAAACTTTTACCAAATTGGTAAAAGTTTTTTGAAGGGGGTGCGGGGGAAATCTTTTTTTCAAAAAAGTTTCCCCCACATCAACCTCAAACAAACCTATAAATCCCAATTTTATTTCTTCTGCTTCAAGCGCATGCTGTGCAATCCAAACGCCAAAAGATATAGAACAACGCAATATATCGCCATATACAACACAAAATTCGAATTAGAAAACGCTCTGACGTAATAATACGTGGGCAAAAGATACTGTATTATCGGAAGATTCGGCGCTATGATGAATATAGGACAAAGCACCGCTGTAATAACGATAAGCAAGGGTGCTATCGCGCCAAACAGACGAATATCGCGAAGAGCCATGCGCAAGCACATACAAAAGCCAACGACGGTTGCGCAATATATAGTCAAGATCAAAAGCTCATAGATGAGATTTGCCGCTATACCCGTAAGTGCAAGTGCGGCAAAAACCACACCCCCTACCATAACTACGGCAGAGATGTGATAGGTGACCGAGAAGGAGAATCCCGTTCCGAGAGGCAGTCTGTCAAAAGCTCCTCTCGCCTCGTCCTGCATATAGAACATAGCCACCGCCACACCACAGAGCAGCACCATAAGGGCAAGAATACCCCTCATCGGCGACAAAAGAAAGCTTGTCTTGCCAACGTCTACGACCTGCTCGGCGTCTGTCTCATCACTTAGAAACGCAAACTCAAAAAGGTCAGCACCTGCGGCATTGACCGCGCGATAGAACTCATCAAGCTCTTCTTCTGACAGCTCCGACGTAACTATATTATTACTCATAGCCTCGCGGTAGGTGGCAAGTGAAATATAAGGATAGAGGGCAGCGTTGAGCTTCTCGTGAGAGAGCCGCAGAAATACGCTTTCTTCGCGTTGAATAACAACTACGAAAGCATTGTTTTTATGTGTATGATTTGCAAATTTTTGAATTTTTTCCTCGAGATCGGAGGCAAATATCCACGCCGCGTCGGCATTTCCGTTCTCGACGAGCGCACTTGCGTCACTCGGACTCTCGCAAAGCTCAAAGCGTATAAGACTGTCCTTCTCTGTAAGTCCATCAACTATCTCGCAAGCGATCTTATCGTTTTTATCCTGCATCGCAAGAGCTACCGTAATAACTCCGCTGTCCCCATTGCCCGCAGCAATGCTCATAGCACCGACAAGTATCGGCACAAGGAGAAGGATAACGATAAATCCCGCCTTTTTGAGAAGACGCTTGCTAAGTATAAAATATCGCATAAATGCTCTTTTTAGCTTACTCATATTCCCCTCCCTACGCAGTCTTCACTCTGTTGTAGCGGACAAGGACCGACAGAGCCATAAGAGCTACAAAATACAATAAGATCACTACTATCTGCCCTACCGAAACGTCTCCCACAATAAGAGAGGCAAGATATCCGCGCGCAATTCCCGAGGGGAGCAGATCCGATACGACGCGTATTGCCTTCGGGAAATAGCTTATCGGATAGAAGCAGCCCGAGATATACCCGAGGAACACGGCACTGATAAACTGCATAAGCACGCCGCTCACTATCGAATCGGCAAGCCCATACATAAGGAACTGCAAGGCAGTTATAAGCGCCACCGCGGGAATAAATTTCACAAGGATAAGAAGCATTTCGGGAATATCAAGATCCGAAAGCTCGGCAACCACACCGGACGCTCCGCCCGCTCCTATCATAAGCATAAAAAGCAGCGTCAGGGTGTTCACGAGCATCACTCCAAAAAAGGATAAATATTCCCCTGCTATCTGAAAAGAAGGAGAGTATCTGTTCGCGCACAAAAGCTTTGGAAGCGACATGTCGCGCCTTATAAAAAGCGGACAGGTGACTATTCCCGACAAAAGCATAAGAAGGACCGAGAGCGCCGAGAACATATATCCCCCGAAGGTAAGATTATCGGCTACACCTATTATCTCTATCTCAAGAGCGTTCGAACGGTTGAGTATAAGAGAAATATACTCCGCCGTCAGCTCGTTCGACGGTCCTTCTATATCTGACCACTTCAATCCCTGCTCGTACATAGCGTCCTGCAGACCGTAAACGCCGTTCTGCGACTCAACGAGAGCCGAGCATACAAGTTCGAGAACCTCTTGCTTGAAGGAATTTACTATGTCTGCGTTTGCGTCGGTGGTAACGAAGGAGAGCTTTCCTATATTTCCGTAGAGAGCCTCCTCAACGAAGCCCTCGGGAATGAGCACGTATCCCGCAATTTCCTTGCGAAGAAGGCTCTTTCGCGCCTGGGCTTCATCAAGTTCCACTATGTCAAGTGAAAAACGGGATGAATCAAATGATTTTATAGCCGAGAGCCCAAAGCCGAGATAGCTGTTTTCAAATTCTCCCACAATACCTATACTTATCTTTTTCTGATCGGCATCCATATTATCGGCATTTACAGCTGTCTTAAGAGATACCGCAATACACAGACAAATAATAAGCGTAACGAGGAAAACAAAAGGCAGATAGCGCACCGCTCTCTTAAATTGAGCGCAGCTATAAGCAAGAAAACGCCTCATCACAGCATCCTCGCAAGACGGTCGATATCCCCGTCGTAATCGTATGCCGTAAGTCTGCCGTCCTTGAGTATGTATATGCTGTCGCACAGAGAGAGCTCGCTCTCATCGTGCGTCGCAAGAATAAGAGAACCGCCCTGCTCCTTAAATTTCATAAGGTATTCGTTTATACTCTGCTTACAGACAAGATCCAGCGCGGCGCAAGGCTCATCGAGAAGCAAAAGACGAGGCTTTTTTGCGATAGAGCACGCAATAGAGAGCCTCTTTTTCATTCCGCCCGACATTTTTCTCACGGGCACGCCGATAAATTCGTCAATACCCAGCATTGAAAGCACTCCGCCGCAAAGCTCGCGCTCAAGAGTTTTTCTGTCATACCACAAAAGAAGATTATCTCTCGCGCTCAGCTCTTCAAGAAGAGGCGTTCCCTGCGGAACGTAGCCAACTATCTCCGAAAGCTTTTTGGGTGCTTTGAAAAGATCCTCCCCGTCAAAGATAAACTCTCCCCCGTCACATTTCTGAACACCCGCAAGAGTCGAAAGGAGAGTTGATTTTCCGCTTCCGTTCTTTCCGAGAATTCCGACACAGCGCGCCTCTCCCACCGAGAAGCTTACGTCGGCAAGAGGTGTCTTTTTGCCGTAGCTCTTTTTTATCTTTTTAATTTCAAAATCCATACTGTCACCTATATTGTTATGCCCGAATTTATCCTGCGATAAATTCGGGCATATTCTTATATGCGTTTATCTGAGCAATATTTTACTGCTGAGAAGATGCAAGCATCTCTACAAACTCCACAATGAAGTCGGGAAGACCGCTCTTTGAGACGTTGTCTGCAAGCTTATCAAACTCAAAGCCCGTGGGCCATGTTTCCGCATCGGTAGTGGTGTTGCCGGGAAGAGTTACCTTTTCTCCGTCCGAGATCTTGCTGTCCATCGTGATCGAAGCGTAAGGTGTACTGCCATTCATAAGACTCATAGCAATCTTTGCTTCCTTGCCGTCGTTCTTTTCAACGTCGATCTTTACAGAAAGATTTGCAACGGTAAGACCAAGTCCCGAAAGCTCCACATCTGCGTCCTCGGTTATCATATCGATAAATCCCTTAGAGGGAGAGAGCGATGCTGTACCTACAAAATATCCGTCCTCAAGCTTCTTTACGTTTACGTTTTCAAGATCAAGGAATACCATAGACTGACCTTCAATCTTAAGCTCATAGGTTCCCGCAAGAGTCTTTCCGTCGTCGGTAAGATCTCCTGTGATCTCGAAGAGCTTGCTTTCGCTGTTAGCAAAATATATCTCTCTTCCAACGTCGTCCTTGTTCTGCGCGGTAGCCATATAGAAGGTAGCCATTACGTCTTCGACGTCATAGAGAACGACCTTAGATCCGATAATATTGAGCTTATCATCTACGTAAGAGGTCAAAACGAGAGCCGTTTCGTCGGTAGCATCTGCAGGTGCTGTGTCAATAGCCTCCTGGAATATATCAACCAACTCCTCATAAGCCTCTTCGGGTGTTCCCTCAATATCGTCGGAGGAGAACTCTTTCATAGCAGTAACGAAATCTACAACTATCTTCTTAAAGTCCTCGTCACTCTTGAGCATCTCGAAAAGATCAACAGCAATAGCTACGATCTGCTTCTGTGAAAGCTTATTCTCGTATGCAACGCAAGACTCGGTAACGCCGTTAACGGTAAGCTCGGTCTTAGCGAAGGTAGGCTCACCAATGCCGTCCATAACAACGTTATACACTTTCTTTACAAGAGATTTAAGAGCCTTCTGATCGGGAAGGAGGGTATCAGAACCAAGCTCTAAAATATCAGAAAGAGAGTTTGCGCCCGAAACCTCAATAGGAGCTTTATAGAAAACGTCGCTGAGTACGGGGATACCGACATAGGAATTCTCGCCTGCAATATCCATTATCATATCAGCCGCAACGATATCGGTCTTGCCGTAAGCGAGTCCGAGTGCCACAGAAATTATATCATTCTTAAAATTTTCAGATAACTTTATCTTTGCGTCATTGATAAAGGAAAGATCGTAGGAGGTATAAGAGCGAAGCAAAGAAAGAAGATCGTCCGAAAGATCGACCCCGATCTCAAGATCCATCTTCATATTATCAGTATCGTAATCATCTACGCGATCGTAATAGTCGCCAATACCGTCAAGGAGGTTGTCTACCTCTTTGTCGTAAGCCTTGTTAAAGGACTTCTCCGAGGGTGCAGCTCCGCAGGCAAGCAGACCGCAGGTTAATGTAAGCAACAAAAGCATTGCTATAACTGACTTAAAAATACGTGTTGAAAACATAACATATCTCCCTTTGTTTTATTTTATAATTTATTATATCACTTTTTATAGCTATATGTCAATGGCTTTAAGAAATTAAGCAAAATGGGTATGCTTTACGACCCACTTTTTCATATTTATACTGAGCCAGAAAGAATATATGCCGAGAGTAATGATGGTCAAAAAAAACCATTTGATATAGTTGCCAAAAAGCTGGCCTCCCTTGCCGTCAAATTTAATACGGCGTCCGTCTATCACAGTATGCTCTGCCATCCACGCTTCCTTAATGCAGACCGCCCACGGCGTTGCCAAGCCCAAGGTGAAGAATATAAGGATCCACTGCAAAAGACCAATACCTATAAGCCCCGACAATTTACCGGTAAATTTTGACTTTGATTCCATAAAATATCTCCCTTTTTTAATATTTTCTATATTTAATATACCGCAAAATCCCTAACGTGTCAACAGGTAAATAAAAGAAAAGAGCTTATGGCGAAAAGCCATAAGCTCTTTTTTATTAATTTTCCGAGGCGATCTTATCAAGCTTTTTCCTTCTGCGTCTTACTATCGCGCGAACGACAAGGAAGATCACCGCTATCAATATAAGAATAATAAGAATAGCAACGTACGTAAAGATATTGGCATTTCTCAAAAGCTTTACGGGATTAAGGCTTGAATAGACCACCTTACGTCCGTCGGTATCCGAGTAACGTGCGTCAAGCTCACCCTCCATATCGTCAAGGTAGTCGGCAATAGCATACCACTCCTTGAGAGGATTTCCCTTTTCGTCCTTTATCACGTAATTTACAAGATCAGCCGTGTCAATAGGCTCGCCGTTTTCATCGCGAGGAGTAACGCTCAGAAGTCCCATAGAGGTCTCCTCTACCGATCCAAGCATCTGTCCCATATACATACCCGCAACGACGAAATATAGCTTGTCGTCCTCGATCTCGCTAAGAGTGCCGTCCTCGCCTCTGAACATAGCGTAGTCGACCTTGTTGAATATCATTCGGTTTTTGTTAAAGGAATATTCAACGCCCGACATAAAGAGCTGAGCAGTGCTCATAAGAGGCTGGATAGAGGCGTCAAGCTCGATAGCATTCTTTACGTCCTTACCCGTAAGATAGATACCGAGAAGCTCTCCCTCGGTTCCAACTCCGAGAGAGGCGGCATTGAAAACGTCGGAAACGGTAACGTCCCCCACAGGAAGACTGCCTCTTATAACGCCCGCCGCGGTTATAGCAACGTCGACCTTCTTGCCCGTAGCCTTCTCTGCTGCCCATTTGTAGGCATCAGAGAAAATATTGCAAAGAGGTGATTCGTGCTGTGTAGCCGAGACCTCCTTAACTGTATCGAATACGTAAGGATTGCTTACGAGGACCTGATCGAAGGAATATCCGTATTTCGAAAGATAATCCTCCTCGACCGCCGTCTTGTATTTTTCAACAAGTGCAGATATCTCTGCATCGTCCTTGACGTTTTCGTCGATAGCTATAAGCTCGTAATCAGAGAAAGACACCGAATTTCCTGTGAATCTGAGCTTAAGCACTCCGAGATTTCTACCGTATTCGGCGGCAGACACAAGAAGCGTGCCGTTTACCGAGATAGGCTCTTTAAGTGTCGTATGAGTATGACCCGAAATTATAACGTCGATACCGTCAACTTCCTTGGCAAGCTCGTAATCCTCTCCCTCACCGTCCTCAGTTCCGCTATGGGAAAGACAAATCACCACGGGGTGCGCGCCGTATTTGCTTTCGCACTCGGCAACGGCAGTATCAACTATCTCATTAGCAACTGTCGCGGGATCTTCAAAAACCATACCCGAATTAGGAGCGCAATCGTCGGCATCAACACCGAATATACCGAAAATAACGTAATAAACGCCACCGCGTTCGAGAATTACGTAATCCTTAACGCCGTAATCGTTATAAGCCTTCCAAAGATCAGCATCATAGCCCTCCTGACCCTCTATGGGCGGCAGATAATTTGCGCAAACAAGAGAGGGCAATCTATCTCCACTTTCGACAGCCGCATTCAGCATTGATTTAAGTCCCGACTGCAGATAGTCGTACTCGTGATTTCCAAAGGTGGTAGCATCATAGCCCATAGCTCCCATCATACGAAGCTCAATAGCCGAGGTGGGATAAGCGGTCTGGAAGAGCGAGCCCATAGAAAAGTCTCCTCCGTCAACAAGAATAGCGTCAGGGTCGATAGCCTTCTGCTCCTTTATTGCCGTCATAAGACGCGCATAACCACCGTATTCTCCCTCGCCCGTCTCGTTTGCCGAGGGAAGAAGATGAGAGTGAAGGTCGTGCGTAAAAAGGATAGTTATCTCCTCGTCGATCGGAGGAGGAGTCGCCGCACAGGGAGTGAGCGCCATTACAACGCAAGTCACAAGCGCAAGAAATAAGGCAGAAATACGCTTAATCATCATAAAATATTCCTTTCAATTAAGGTTTTATCGTAATTTTATTGTAACATATCCAAAAGAAAAAAGCAAGGGGTGTTTTATATCCCGATTTCGTTTTCAAATTTTGATTTATAGGCGAGTTAGTTGGCGTTAGGTTTTTTTGAAAACCTTTTCGAGAAAAGGTTTTCATACTTTCCCAAAGCTTTCCTTACATTTTAGGGATAGCTCCCAGCAGCCAAGTTCCGCTTCGCTTCACATCAAGTTTACTTCGTAAACATTGACT
>JAZNES010000206.1:0-8831 GCA_045588755.1 Eubacteriales bacterium
TAACATCTCTTTGATTTGTGGCAATAAATCCTTTGTGTGTTGATACTTTCTTGGCATACAATTACCCCCTTGATATGGTGCTTTAATTCTACCACATCAAGGGGGCTTTTGTCTATTGTCCGTTTTTAACGGACTTGTTCACTTTATCGGGGGATTTTGTAATTTTATTTTTTCAAATTTTGATTTGTCGGTGTGTTGAGTTTTATGCGGGGGAAACTTTTTTGAAAAAAAGATTTCCCCCGCACCCCCCTTCAAAAAACTTTTACCAAATTGGTAAAAGTTTTTGTGACGTCCTCACTTCGAATACCTCTTACCTCACGTTTTTATGCCCGTTGTGAGCACGGAGAGCGGAGCAAGGGCTGCGGGAGCAAGACCAAATATTTGAAAGTTTTTGGAAAGTGTGAAAACCTTTTTTCAAAAAGGTTTTCGCAATAATCTTAACACAATCTATCTAAACGATAAATCCCAATTTATCGTTTAGCCTTGTATCTGCAAAGCTCACGAATAGGGCATTCGGTGCATTTGGGAGAGCGGGCAGAGCAGGTATCTCTGCCGAACTGAACGATACGGTGGCAAAAATCGGACTGCTCGTTAGGCTCAACGAGCTCTGACATAATAAATTCCACCTTTGTGGGATCCTTGAGCTTTGTGTCGTACATTCCGAATCTGCCGCATATTCTTATGCAGTGTGTATCGGCAACGATGGCGGGCTTTTTATATATATCACCGAGAATGAGGTTTGCAATCTTTCGTCCGACGCCCGGAAGCAACAGAAGCTCGTCCATATTATCGGGAACTCTCTCTTCAAAATTCTCACAGAGCATTATGGCGGCTCTCTTTATGCTGTCCGCTTTGGTTCTGAAAAGTCCGCAGGGGCGTATAATATCTTCAAGCTCGGAGAGCTCGCAATCGGCGAGTGCGCGCAAGGTCGGATATTTTGCGAAAAGCGCACGGCATACGATATTGACTCTTGCATCGGTGCATTGAGCCGAAAGCCTTCCCATAACGAGAAGCTTCCAAGGCTCTCCGCAGTATTCCAGAGCGCATTCGGAGTCAGGGTATATTTCTTTGAGCTTTTCTACTATTTGCGCTATGAGCGCCTTTTTTTCTTTCTTAGTCATCTTTATTTTTATTTGCGGAGAAATAGGTGCCTATATGACCGCCGTCGAGCAGGTTATAGAGTATCTCGGGATCGTGACCGTTAAGAATGAACATAGGGATTCCCGCGTCGGTGGCAAGCTTCGCTGCGTTAAGCTTTGCGAGCATTCCGCCCGTTCCTCTCTCTGTTCCCGCACCTCCCGCTATTGCGTAAAGAGCATCGTCGATAAGGTCGACTCGGTCGATAACGCGGGCATCGGGATTCTTTCTGGGATCGGAGTCGTAAAGACCGTTGACGTCTGAAAGATTGAGAAGAAGGTCGGCGTGACAGACCTGCGCGACGTAAGCCGAAAGGATATCGTTGCCTCCGAACTTTGTAAGCTCGTCGGTAGAGATAGAGTCGTTCTCGTTTACTATCGGTATGCAGTTCATCTCAAGCAGACGGTTAAAGGTGTTTTCTGCCGCCGCGCGTCTTACGGGGTTAGTGAGAACGTCCTTTGTCATAAGTATCTGCGCTACGGTGTGACCGTATATCGAGAAGAATTTGTCGTATATCTTCATAAGCTCACTCTGACCTATAGCCGCCATAGCCTGCTTTTCTTCGGGGGAGGAGGGGATCTTTCCAAAGCCTATCTTGGCTACTCCCGCGCTTACCGCACCCGAGGATACGATAACGACCTGCTTGCCCGAATTTTTTATGTCGGATATGACCTTGACAAGCCCCTCTATTCTGCGCAGATTGAGGTGACCCGTCTGGTGAGTCAGTGTCGACGTTCCAAATTTTATAACTATTCGGTTGCTGTTCTCAAAAAATTTCATAAAAATCGTCTCTTTCTCTAAAAAAATTAAAAAATCTCTTTCCAAATAGCAAAATATGTATTATAATAGAGATGATAATATATTATACACCCAATTTTTTAATATTGCAAGTATAAAAGATAAATTGGAGGACTTGTTTTATGAAACAAAGATACACTATTACCGTTTCCGATCTTGATATGAACGTTGTAAGTGACGAATCTCCCGAGGCAGTAGAGGCTCTTGTCGGTATCGTCGACAGAAAAATGAGAGAGGTCAGCCTTATGAGCAAGCATTGCTCAAAGACCGAGGCGGCAATACTTTGTGCTCTTGATTACTGCTCTGACAAGATAAAGGCTCAAAGAAAGATAAAGGCACTTGAGACAAAGCTTGCATTTACAGAAACGGCTCTTGACGAGCTTCAGGCTGAAAATGAGGAGCTTCGCCGTGAGCTTGCAGAGAAGGGCTGATATGATAAGAAAGCCCGAGCTTTTGTGTCCCGCGGGCTCTCGGAGCGCATTTGATGCCGCTATCGAGGCGGGGGCGGACGCGATATATCTTGGACTTCCGTCCTTTAACGCAAGAATAAATGCAGATAATTTTACCCCCGCAGACTTAGGCGAGGCTATCAGCCGCGCACACGCCTACGGGGTCAAAGTTTATATTACGCTCAATACCCTCATTCTCGACAAGGAGCGAGAGGACTTTCTCGCCGCGGCAAAGGAGGGCTATCTTGCAGGGGCAGATGCCTTTATAGTTGCCGATCTTGGCGTCGCGCGTCTTTTGCGCAAGGTCATGCCCAATATCCCACTTCACGCAAGCACTCAGCTCTCGGGACATAATCTCGCGGCGGCACAGACGCTTGCCGACATGGGATTCACGAGAATGGTCTGCGCCAGAGAGATGTCAAAGGAAGATCTTGAGTTTTTCGTAAAAAATTCCCCTATCGAAGCCGAGGTCTTCGTTCACGGTGCGCTCTGCGTTTGCCAATCGGGACAATGCCTTTTTTCCTCCTTAGTAGGCGGAAGAAGCGGCAACAGGGGAGAATGCGCTCAGCCCTGTCGCTTGCCATACAGCACCCCGAGGGGAAGAAGCGACTATCCGCTCTCTCTTAAAGATCTTAGTCTTGCTGCTTACGTGGGCGAGCTTATAGATATGGGGGTCGCTTCCTTCAAGATAGAGGGAAGAATGAAATCGGCAGAGTACGTCCGTGACGTTACGAGAATATGGAGAAAGCTTATAGATGAGCATAGGGGCGCTGACTCGGGTGAGCTTAAAAAGCTTGCCGAGATATTCTCTCGCGGTGGCTTTACAGACGGATATTACACAAAAAAGATAAATGGAGATATGCTTGGAGTGCGTTCCGACAAAGATAAGCTCTCAACGAGAAAGCTTGATGCCTTCGAGGGACTTACGAGAAAGATCCCGATAGAGATGTCGGTGTCTGTAAAACGCGGTCTGCCCGCAACGCTTCGCATAGAACCGTACGGGGTAAGCGTATCGGGTGCTGTGCCCGATGAGGCTATAAACGCGCCGATGAGCAGGGAATCGATCCTTAAAAACATATCAAAGCTCGGTGCAACGCCCTACGAAGCCAAAAAGATAGATATAGAGCTTGATGGGGGGCTTATAATGCCTTTGTCTGCCCTCAATTCTCTTCGCCGTGAAGCGATAGACAAAATCTCTCAGATATCGGCAAGCCCTCGCAGTGAGGCTGAGTTGAACTTTGAGGGTGTACTTGCTCCGCGTTCAAAAAAGGATATGACGCCGACCAGAAGCGCCGTCTTTTACGAACCGAAAAATATAATAGATGCGGCGAGAGATCATTTTGATATAATATATGCGCCCTTGCATCTTTACGGTGGAGAGTGTAACGGTGTGCTTCTTCCTGCCGTTATATTTGACAGCGAGCGCGAAGAGGTGGGCAAAATGCTTACCGATGCCGTACGCAAGGGAGCAAAGTACGCTCTTGTTGGAAATATAGGTCATATTTCTCTTGCGCGCGAGGCAGGACTTATACCTCACGGTGACTACAGAATGAACATTATGAATTCCGAGAGCGCGCTTGAAGCCCAGAGGCTCGGACTTTGTGATCTTATCCTATCTCCCGAGCTTACCCTTCCTCAGATGCGTGATATAGGAGGGAACACTCTTTCTGTGGTTTATGGTAAGGTCGTTCTTATGACCCTTGAAAAGTGCGCCATAAAGGAGATATCGAGCTGTGAGAAGTGCGACGGATCTTGGAATTATCTTGTTGACCGCAAGGACGTGCGCTTCCCGATAAGAAGGGAATACAAGCATAGAAATCTTATATTCAACAGTATTCCGTTCTATATGGCAGACAGGCGTGATATGCTTCTCAAAAACAAGATAACAGGGGAGCATTTCATCTTTAGTGACGAGAGCAAAAAAGAGATAGAGGCGATAATCGACGCCTATCGCAGATGCCGTCCTGCACTTAATATGAAAATAAGAAGAATAAATTAGTTTGGAGATTTTATGAAAGGTAGTTTTGAAAGACAGGCCATGCTTCTCGGTCAAGAGAGTCTTGAGCGGCTGAGCGCTTCCTCTGTGCTTCTGTTCGGAGTTGGCGGTGTTGGAAGCTATATTGCAGAGGCGCTTGCCAGATGCGGTGTCGGCAGAATAGATATAGTTGACAACGATACCGTCAGCGTCAGCAATATAAACCGACAGCTCTGTGCGCTTACGAGCACGGTAGGAAAATACAAGGTCGACGTTATGCAAAAGCGTATGCTCGATATAAATCCTATGCTCAGTGTTTCAAGGTTTTACGATTTCGTGCTCCCTGAGAATATAGACTCCTACGATTTTTCAAAATACGACTATATAATAGACGCTATCGATACAGTTTCAGCAAAGCTTGCGATCGCTCTCAAGGCGCATCGCGAGGGCGTACCGATAATAAGCTCTATGGGGACGGGAAATAAGCTTGATCCGACGGCTTTCTGCGTTACCGACATATCAAAGACCAACACCTGTCCGCTTGCTCGCGTTATGAGACGGGAGCTCAAGGCGAGAGGTATCTATCACTTGAAGGTGGTATATTCTACCGAGGAGGCAAAAAAGCCGCTTACAAGCACTGAAGATACGGGAAAGAAGCAGACTCCGGGCAGTGTGGCGTTCGTTCCTTCGGTTGCGGGACTTATCACGGCAGGCGAGGTGGTAAAAGATCTTTTGAGGGGGACGGAGGATAAAAATGGCTAAGATAAAATGGAAGGGCGGTGCTCTTATAGCTCCGTTGCCCGCCGTAATGGTGAGCTGCGGAAGTGCCGAGAAGCCGAATATAATCACGGTGGCGTGGACGGGAATAATAAACACAAATCCCCCCAAGACCTATATCTCGGTAAGACCGTCGAGATATTCCTATGATATTATAAAAAATAGCGGGGAATTCGTTATAAATCTCACGACCGCCTCCCTTGTCAGAAGTGCCGATTATTGCGGCGTCTATACGGGAGCAAAGGTCAATAAATTTGAAAAATGCTCTCTTCACGCCGAAGAGTGCGACGAGCTTTCCTCTGTGAGAATAGCCGAGAGCCCCGTTTGCCTTGAATGCAAGGTGACCGACGTAATACCGCTTGGAACTCACGATATGTTTTTAGCCGATATAGTTTCGGTAGGGGTGGACGAGGAGCTTATAGACGCAAAGGGCGCGCTTCATCTTGACCGTGCGGGACTTGCGGCATTTGCTCACGGAGAGTATTTTGCGCTTGGCAAAAAGCTTGGAAGCTTTGGCTTCTCTGTTAAAAAGAAGAAAAAGCCGCAAGGCAGCCGAAATGGCGGAAAAACCCACCAAGAAGGCAGAAAAAAGAGGTAAAAAGCTTTGCTTTTTACCTCTTTTTGTGTATTTTGATGAATTTTACCAAAGTTGAAAAATATTTATTTGAGACTGCAATTTTTGATCAACCTGTGGAAAACTCTGTTGATAATGTGGAAAACCTATATATTACAAGGCTTTTTTGTGACAGTTAAAAAATTGCGGCTGTGGAAAAGTCGGCAAAAATCTTGTCAAGTCTTTTTTTGAAAAAAACAATATTCTGCATTTTGCACAAAAATGTCGAAAATGGGGTATTATATCGTGCAAAGAAGGTTCTCGATGACGCTGTAGCCCTGTGAGGAAAGCTTGAGCAGAGAGTCTGCCTCGGAGCAAAGTGTGAGAGCTTTTTTAAGCTTCTTTTCGGGGATATTCGCAAGTCTTGAAGAGTATAATTTTACGATATATTCGTTGAGCCTTGCGATCTTTGCTATCTCAAAGGGGGTCTTGCCCTCGCCGAGCATTGACTTTATAAGAACGAGCTGTCCGAAGACCTTTGATATCTCGGAGAAAATTATGATCGGGTCTGTTCTGTTGTATTTCATTGCCGAGAGTGCCTCGAGCGCTTGCTCGCTGTTTCCGTCGAGAATGGCGTTCGAGAGGGCAAAGGCGTCACATTCAACGGTCGCGCAGGAGACCTTGGTAACGTCGTCGGCGCAGACCGTGCTTCTGCCGTTTTGTAAAAGGTAAAACGAGAGCTTGTCTATCTCGTTGGAAAGAGTAAACATAGACGTTCCGCACCGTTCGAAGAGGCTGTGGCAGAGCTCGTCGGGACAGCTCACGCCGTTGTGCTCAAAGTGCTTTTGCGCCCAAGCGGTAAGACGGGCCTGAGTAACTGCTTCAAAACGAACGGGTGTGAGGTGCTTCGAGAGTTTTGTAAGAAGCTTTGAGGGGTTCTTGGGTAGACGTCCCTCGTCGAAGGAGTCGGAGGGAACGCTTATTATAAGTACGTTATAATCGTATTCCTTGAGCGCCTCAAGTGCCTCGCAAAGCTCGTCTATCTGTGAAGCCGACATAGCCTTCATATTCAGAGAGCTTACCGACACTATCTTTTTGTCGGCCATCATGGGAAGGGGAGAGAGTGCATCAACAAGGACATCGGGGGTAAAATCGGTAGGGTCAAGCCTTATGTCGTTGAAAAACGCGAATGATTCCTCCTCACATACTGCCTTACGGGCACTCGTGAGAGCGTGGAGCTTGAGATAATCCTCTTCGCCGAAAAAAAGGAATCCGCCCGAGAGTCCTTTTTTGATAAGTTTGCGAAAGGCATCGTCCTTGATAATTTCCATTTTTACCTCCTTTGCTTTTCTTTAATGATATTATAACATCTATTTTTTATTTAGTCAATAAAAAGCTTTTATACTATTTGGTAAGAAATTGAAAGAAATTGAGTGAAAAAATAAAAAAACTCTTGACAAATCGGGCAATATATGATTTAATATAAGATGTCATTGTATAAGCGTGATTTTGCCCAAAGGCGAACGCTTCCGGAAAAAAGTTTCCGGATACCACGATGTCCGGAAATACTCAGAGTTTAAGGAGGTGCAGATTAATGCTCAGAACCTATCAGCCTAAAAAGCGTCAGAGAAAGAAAGAGCACGGTTTCAGAAAGAGAATGGCTACTGCTGACGGCAGAAACGTATTGAAGAGAAGACGTGCAAAAGGCAGAAAAAGACTGTCCTATTAATTTTTAAGAATTTATAATATTAAAAATTCTTAGACATAGAAACTTCCGATGACATTGGAAACCGAATCGTTTTCCTAGCGCATCGGGGTTTTTGTTGTAGGGACTTTTCTGATTTTTGCTAAGAAATCGGTAAAAAATGAAAAACGTTGCAATTAAAGAAAACCATTTGTACAACAAAGCTTATCAGAGGGGAAAAAGATCGGTCGGCAAATACGTTGCCGTATATATTCTCAAGGATCTCAAAGCCAAGAAGGTAATGCTCGAAAATCCCGAAAAGAAATATCTCAACCGACTCGGTATCGCGGTATCCAAGAAGATCGGAAACGCCGTTCGTCGAAATCGGGCAAAGAGAATAATAAGAGCCGCTTACCGCGCTCTTGAAGGTGAGCTTATGACGGGATTCTTGGTGGTGATAAGCGCGAGGACCGATATAGTCGGAGCGAAGAGTACCGATATCGAAGCCGAGCTTCGCCGCGCCTTCTCTCAGCTTTCTATGTATAAAAAGGATCAACAAAAGCAATCGAACGGTAAAAAAATATGAAGTACGTTTGCATTTGGCTCGTGCGCTTATATCAAAAATTTATATCACCGTTAAAACGAACTCCGACGTGTAGGTTTACCCCTACATGCTCTGCCTATGCTATTGAAGCATTTACTAAACGTGGCTTTTTCGTTGGATTTGGACTCACGGTATGGAGAATACTCAGGTGCAATCCCTTTTGCGCTTCGGGTTATGATCCCGTTCCGCCGAGGAAGATCCCAAAATATCGGAGAGATAACGGAGAGACCGAAAAAAAGGACAATGACAAATAATTACGAGAGGATTCTCTTTGCCATAAGGCATAGAGAAAAAAGTGTTCTATGGAATCAATTTGGGATATAATCAATATACCTATGGGATACGTGATGAGATTCCTCAATAGGATAACGGGTAATCAGTACGTTTTGGCGCTCTTTTTATTCGCTATCTTTATCGAGCTTCTCCTTATTCCTTTTGCTATCAAGCAGCAAAAAAATTCTATAAAGCAAGCAAAGCTTCGTCCCAAGGAAATGGCTATACGCAAAAAGTACGCGGGACGTGACGATAACGTTACCAAGCAGAAGGTGACAGAGGAGATACAGGCTCTCTATCAGAAGGAAGGATTCAGTCCCTTCGGTGGCTGTCTTCCTATGCTTTTGCAGCTTCCTATCCTCCTTGCGCTCTACTATATAGTTCTTAATCCTATGAGATATATCTGCCAGCTTTCGACCGACGCTATAAACAACGTTATGACGATTGCTAACGGATTTACGGGAAAGACCTATGACGCTACGAGAACCATCGACCTTATGGACGACGTCAGAAGCATCATAACAGAGCAGGGAATAGACGTGTTCAAAAACGTCGAGGGCTTTGTTGACAGAATACCGAAT
>JAZNES010000207.1:0-2239 GCA_045588755.1 Eubacteriales bacterium
CCTAAGGCCGCTTGGCCCCCGACTTCAAATTTCGTGGCGCATTTTTTTATTTTGAGCCTAATTGTGTGCCCAATTTGTTCCCACCAAGTAAATCGCTAAGCCGAGTCCTTCGACTCGGCTTACTGTTTATTTTGCCTACTCCGCTATAGCATCCTCAACGGCATCTCTCAAATGTATTACGCAAAGCTTTCTCCGATTGCATAACTCCACGAAGTTCTCTGCCCGCCGCTTGTCTAAAAACACGTCTGCAACAGAATCTATTGCCCTTCCCTCCTTATTCAATGCCTCAATACCGTATGTAAAATATTCTTTTCCCTCATCATCATAAATCGTATCTGTCGTCATTCTATAAATATATTTCATATTACCTCCCGCAAGCTGTCTTATTTTACCACTTACAACAGCTACATAATTGCTGTCAACTGTGAAAAAATATTATCAACTTTACTGTTAGGCAAAAGCTGATATTCAAGCGTTGTCTTTGTTTTTTAGTATTTGTGTGTAGTTTTTATCTAAAACGCCTCTTATTATACTCCGCATTTTTGTTGCTGTCAATGGTTTTTTTGATTTTTTTCGTTAAATTTCGCAATTTTTTTGCTATAATTAGATAAAAAGCAACTGAAAAAGCAAGGAATTTGCGGAAAGGAGAACCAATGCCGGATAGATCAAAAAAATATTCTTATAATATGCCCTTGCGCATAAAATCGTTAAGAGTATCTTTCGGTCTGACTCAAAAGCAGCTTGCCGAGAAGCTTCAAAAGGGAGAGAGCACAGTAAGAATGTGGGAGCTTGGAAAATCCGAGCCCGACAGTGAAACGGTAAATCTTCTCTCAAGAGAATTCAATATATCGACCGACTATATTCTCGGAAATCCTTTTACTTTAGCTTTTCCGATAACGAAGTGGGCTCCCTCTCAGATCGAAGAATATCAAAAGGCAACAGACGGAGAAAAAGAGTATCTTTCCTTTAGATACGGACACGGATATTTTGAAAATCACTCATCTGAAAACGCAAGCTCTGGCACTTTGAGTGAAAATGAGCTCTCCGTTATCAATGCCTACCGCGCCCAACCGCAGATGCAGTCTGCTGTACACAGACTCCTCGGAATTGAGGAGATCGAAACGATAGAGCTTTGGAGCGCGGCTAATTCGATCGAGAACCGTGCACCTCAAACCACCGAAACCACCTTGAAAAAATGGGAACGCATCAAAAATGCTCCCGAAACGAAGAAAGATCTGCTTTAATCAAAAATGAATTACGGAATATACAGAAGGCTGAGAAACAGCACTTGGAAATGCCTCTTGGATTTTGAAATAGACAAACTGCCTGTTGATATTATGAAAATAGCAAAAGCTGCAGGGGTTCGCATTGTAGAAAACAGTACCGTCAACGAGCTTAACGAGGGTGAATACGGAAGATCGTATTACGACGGTCAAACTTGGGTAATAATATTCGACGACAGCCAGGATATCGTTATCTCACGGTTTACGATCGCTCATGAGCTTGGGCATTTCTTCCTCGGTCACGCACTTACACACGCAAAATATGCCGATGTTCAACAGGTCAGCAGAAAACCGAGAGCAGAACAGCAGGCAGATATGTTTGCCCTCCGACTTCTCTGCCCTGCGTGCATCATCAAGGATCTTGACGTAAGCTCGGCAGACGATATAGCAGAGCTGTGCAGGATCCCTAAAAGCTGGGCTAAGGTCCGCTATGACAGAATGAAGGAGCTCGAAGGACGAAACAAGTTTTTCACCGACCCTCTTGAAGAAAAGGTTTACAATAATTTCTCAGAGTATCTCGCTTCGCATAGCTCGAAGAAATCATAAGGAGTATATATGAGAGTACTGATAACTTACGCTTCAAAGAACGGAGCGACAAAGAGCTGCGCTCAGATGCTCTGCGACAGTCTTCCGTCTTTTGCAACGACAGACCTCGTCGACATTACCCAAGAAACGCCCGACCCCAAAAGCTATGACGTCGCAATTATAGGCTCTTCGGTAAGATGCGGAAGGATAAACAAGAAGGCAAAGCACTTTATAAAGGATAATAAGAACTATCTGTCAAAAATGCCGAGCGCGGTATATCTTTGCTGTTGCTTTGCGGATAGATTTGAGGAGTATGCAGAGATGGAGCTCCCAAAAGATCTTGAAGCTTCGCTCGGAATACACTATTTCGGCGGAGAATTCAAGCCCGACAAACTCAAGGGCATTGATAAAATGGTAGCTATAATAGTGCG
>JAZNES010000208.1:0-5515 GCA_045588755.1 Eubacteriales bacterium
TGTCATAGCCCTTTGTCTTCCTAAGACCGCTTGGCCTCCGACTTCGCTTACAGCCAAGAAAATAATATTGGCATTCATATTAAAGAACTTATCGACCACAAGTCCAAAAGCGACGAATGCAAGCGCACAAGCCACAGTTCCTCCTATGCTTCCTTCGACCGTCTTTTTTGGGCTGACCTCGGGTATAAGCTTGTGCTTACCCAGAAGCATTCCCGTAAAATACGCAAAGGTATCGGTCACCCAAGCACCTATAAATATCAAAAGATAAAGATGAACTCCCCCGTTCTCAAAATCCCTTATGTATATTATCGAATTCATTGCCAAAAGTATGTATACCGTAACGGCAAAGACTTCTCCTATACTTCCAAATTTAAGCTTTCCCCTTGATGCGACCGCAATATAAAAAATATATATCAAAAAGGCTATCGTCGAAATGAAAGCGACACCTACCGTTTTGAGAATATCCTCAGAATATCTCATCAAAAAAGGAAATACGAGTGAAAAAAGATATCCGGGCAAGCACAAAAATATCTTTTTGTCTATTCCAAGACATCTGTACATTTCAAAAAGCGAAACAAGGCCGACTATCGCTATCGCTATCGGAAAAGCAACTGTATCTGACAAAAGTAAAATCGGCACGAGAATACAAATACACACCGCTGCCGTTATAATTCTTTTTATCATTTTTCCTCCATTACAATCCGCCGAATCGGCGTTTTCTTTTATGGAACTCATCTACTGCGGCATCTACCGCATCTGTGTCCATATCGGGCCAAAGAATATCGCAAAAATACAGCTCTGCATAAGCCGCCTGCCAAAGCAGAAAATTCGAAAGCCTTTTTTCTCCGCCCGTTCTGACCAAGAAATCAAGCTCGGGAGAGGCACTCGTATAAAGCACCTCGCTTATATCTTTTTCGGTAATATCCTTTTTTCCCGATCGAGCAAGCTGATTGTAAGCATAAACAAGCTCAGATCTTGATCCGTAATTCAAGGCTATATTAACTGTGTATTTTTTATTCTCGGAAAGCCCCTCTATCTCCTTTATCCCCTTCTGCAGATCATCTGAAAGAGCAGACATATCTCCAATAAAACGATATCTGACATCGTATTTGTCAAGGTCCTTTTTCAGATCGTTAAGATACTGTCCGAGAAGCTTCATAAGAGCCTTTACCTCTTTTTCGGGTCTCTTCCAATTCTCAGTCGAAAAAGCATAAAAGGTAGAACTATATATCCCGAGCTCACAGCATCTGCGAATAACCCTTTTCATCGCCTCTGCTCCGAACTTGTGACCTATTTCTCTTTCCAGACCTCTTTTCTGAGCCCATCTGCCGTTACCGTCCATAATGAAGGCAATGTGCTTTATTTCAGAAGCGGTATTAAGATTATTATCCGACATAACTATCTCCGTTACACAGCTTTATTTTTTTACATCACTAAAATTCGGGGTGGGATAGCCCCACCCCCGAAGGTCGTTGCACTTTATATCTGCATGATTTCCTTTTCTTTTTTAGCAGTTACTGCGTCAACGTTCTTTACGTACTTATCGGTGAGATCCTGAACAGACTTTTCAGCATTCTTCTGATCGTCCTCGGTAAGCTCGCCGTCCTTTTTCATCTTCTTGCTCGCGTCGTTGGCATCACGTCTTATATTTCTTATAGCGACCTTAGCATCCTCGCCCATCTTCTGAACCTGCTTAACGAGCTCCTTACGGCGCTCCTCGGTAGGCTGAGGGAATACAAGACGGATCACCTTACCGTCGTTGGTAGGAGTGATTCCGATATCGGAGGCAAGTATTGCCTTCTCCATCTCCTTGAGCGTGGTTGCGTCATAGGGCGCAATAGTAACGGTCTTAGAGTCTGCAACTCTGATATCTGCCATAGTATTTATGAGAGTAGGAGCTCCCCAATATTCAAAGGTTACCTTTGCAAGCACGGCAGTATTCGCCTGTCCTGCTCTTATAACCGCAAGATTCTGCTCATAAGCCTCGATAGCCTTGATCATTTTTTCTTCATAAGTCTTAGTGTTGAAATTCATATAAACCTCCAAAATCTAAAAATGTATCTAAAAAATTTTTAACAACTTAACAATGCAGCTCCGTGCCGATCTTTTCGCCGTTTATGACTCTGTATATATTCATCGGATCTTTAAGCTCGAATGCATAGGTAACTATGCCGTTATCCATACAGAAGCTTGCCGCTGTAAGATCAAGCGCCTTAAGCTCCTTATCGAGAACCTCTGAATATGTAATCTCATCATATTTTACAGCCGTCGGATCAAGACGCGGGTCTGCCGAATAAACGCCGTCGATATTCTTTGCCATAAGAACTGCGTCAGCCTCTATCTCTGCCGCGCGAAGCACAGCCGCCGTATCGGTCGAGAAATAGGGTGCTCCGAGTCCGCAACCAAAGATAACTATCTTTCCTGCCTCGAGTGCCGCAACGGCATCTCTTGGAGTATACTTGTCGGCAAATGCCGTCATTTCAACTGCGGTAAGGACCTTTGTATCAAGTCCCTCCTGAATAAATACGTCCTGAAGCGCAAGAGCGTTTATAGTGGTAGCGAGCATTCCCATGCTGTCAGCACGGACTCTGTTCATCTTACCGCCCTGTCTTCCTCTCCAGATATTTCCCGCGCCGACTATGATAGCTATCTGAACGTCCTCGTCAACACATTTCTTAAGTACCTTCGCTATATCGGTAATGAAGTCGAAATTCAGTATGCCATCGGCATTGGCGCTGAGAGCCTCACCCGAAAGCTTGAGCAAAACTCTCTTGTATTTTGCGTTACCCATAACTGTATCCTTCCGTGAAATTTTACATTATATTTTATACTACTCTATATTTTACTACATTTAGATGATTTTGTAAACAGTAATTTTAATTTTTTTGATATTTTTATTTTTTATTATAAAAGCCGACGTATCGTTTGACACGTCGGCAGGTATTTTATTTAACAATTCTTCTCGAAAAAGGCTCTGAGCTCTTCAAATTTTTCAAGCGCGGCAGCCTTATTTTCACCGCATACACAGTAATAAAATTTGCACTTGGGCTCTGTTCCGCTCGGACGCGCCGCCACCCAGCTCGTATCGTCAAATATGAATTTGAGCACGTTTGACCTTGGGAAGCCCTTTTCTATCATCTCGGCAGAGGTATAGTCCTCTATCTTCACGGTGTTGAGCTCTCCTATCTTCATAGGCGGACAGCTTCTCAATTCACTCATAAGGTCCTTTATCTTTTGCGCGCCGTCAAGTCCTTTGAAAGTAAAGCTGTTGACCTTATCGTAATAATATCCGTGCTTCTTGTAGAGTGCCTCAAGAGCATCTATAAGTGTCATTCCCTTTTCTTTGTAGTGCGCCGCACATTCGCAAAGCATGAGAGCCGCCTGAACAGCATCCTTATCCCTTACAAAATCTGCCACAAGACAGCCATAGCTCTCCTCGTATCCAAAGACGAACACCTTGTCGCCTGCCGTTTCGTGACCGTATATCTTATCTCCGATAAACTTAAATCCCGTCAAGGTCTTTTCAACGTCTACTCCGTACGACTCGCACACCCTGTCGCCAAGATCTGAGGTAACGACGGTATTGAACATTACCGAATTTTGTGCAAGTATTCCATTTTGGCTTCTCTGCTCAAGGATATAATCAAGAAGGACAGCCGCCGACTGATTTCCCGTCATCAGCACGTAATCACCGTCACCCTTGACGGCAACACCGAGTCGGTCACAGTCGGGGTCGGTGGTAATAACGATATCGGCATCGTTCTTACGCGCATATTCGAGAGGAAGCTCAAACGCCTCCTTAGTCTCGGGATTGGGATTCTTGGTCGCGCCGAATTCGGTATCGGGAATGCACTGCTCAAGAACGGGGATAACGTTATATCCAAGTCTTGAAAGCACCTCACGCACAGGCACGTTACCTGTTCCGTGCTGAGGAGAATAAACGACCTTTATATCCTTATTTACGTCATCTCGAAGCACTATCGACTCTACCGCCGCATAATAGCTCTCATCGATCGAGCTATCGAGCTTTTCTATAAGCTCTCCCGCCTCCTCGGGTGAAAGTGCCTTGACACAAAGCGGATCGCTCACCGCATCAACGTAGCCGATAAGCTCATCTATAATTGAGGGAACGAGCTGACAGCCTCTTTCATCGTAAAGCTTATATCCGTTGTATTCGGCAGGATTGTGAGAAGCCGTTATCATAACTCCTCCAAAAGCTCCGATATGGCGTACCGCAAAAGACAATTCGGGAGTGGGGCGGAGAGAGTCAAACACATATGACTTTATTCCATTTGCCGCGAGGACCCCCGCAGTCTCAAGAGAAAGCTCTACGCTCTGACGTCTGTTGTCGTGAGCGATAACGACACCTCGTTTGGCGGCATCGCTTCCCTTTGCATTTATATAATCGGCGTATCCCTTTGTCGCCTTTCTTACAGTATATTTATTGAGTCGGTCAGTACCGATCCCAAGAAGACCTCTCATTCCCGCAGTTCCAAACTCAATATCCTTATAAAATCTTTCCTTTATCTCTTTTTCATCGTCCTTTATAGCAAACAGCTCGACTCTATCCTTTTCGTCGATGCTTGCACTGTTTAACCAATGCTTGTATATTTCAATATAGCTCATTATCTTTTCTCCTTACCAAAATTTATCAAGTATATTATACACTATTTATTCCCTTATTTCAACCGTTTTTTGTCGCAAAATATTTTTTTGGAAATATTTTTCAAATAGTATTGACAAAGGTGTCATAATGTGATAATATATTAGTGCTTTACCAAGGTAAAGCGTTAAAACATTCAAAAAAATAGGAGTTTGTATCATGAAAAAAATTATTGCACTTATTCTCGCACTCGTTATGTGTTCGGTTATCTTTATCGGCTGTGGTCAAAAGGACGAGGACGTCCTCACCTGCGGTGTAACTATAATCAAAAATCTCAATGAGCAAGATGCCAACGGAAATTGGACAGGCTTTGAGTCCGAATTTGCAATGGCTGTTGGAGAGCTCATCGGTATGAAGGTCGAGTTCCAGGAGATCGACTGGGGACAGAAGTATTTTGAGCTTGAGTCGGGTACTATCGACTGTATCTGGAACGGCTTCACAGCTAACTCCTCCGATAACGGTACTCCCCGTTCCGAGCTTGTTGACTTCTCTTACGGATACATGCTCAACCAGCAGTGTGTCGTAATCAAGAAGGACAACGCAGACCTTTACAAGACCGAGGCTGATCTTGCAGGAAAGAAGGCAGGCGTTGAAAGCGGAAGCGCAGGAGAAGCTTACGCGGCAGAATTTATCGGAGATAACGGAAGTATGGAAAAATACCCTGCTCAGAACAAGGCATTCCTTGAGGTCAAGACAGGCGCTGTTGATTTTGCGGTCATGGATATAGTTCTCGCTCAGAACGTTTGCGGTCAGGGCGACTATGCAGACCTTATGATCGTCGAGAGCATCGTTCTCGAGGCCGAGGTATACGCAGTAGGATTCACAAAAGGCAGCGAGCTTACCGCGAAGGTA
>JAZNES010000209.1:0-2528 GCA_045588755.1 Eubacteriales bacterium
ATTGGGGATCTTAGAGACGTCAAGCGGAGCTATAAGATCCTCGGCTATCATTCGTTCGATCATATAATCGGAAGGGATTATAACATCATATACAGCAGAGCCGCTGCTGACCTTCGCGTACATACTCTCGTTACTCGAATAGGTAGAGTAGTTGACCGTTACGTTAAGTCCAAGCACCTCGGAGCAGTACTTTTCAAACTCGGCATTGGAGTCGATGCTTTCCTCTGAGCCGTCGGATATATATTCGCCCCAGTTATAGACGTAAAGAGTTATTTTCTCTTCGTTATTACCGCACGAGACGAGTGAGGTAGCAAGAATTAAAAGAAGTGCTAAAATTACCGCGAGTGAAATCGTTTTTTTCATCTTGTCGCACCTCCTTTTTTCTTTGAACCCGCAAGATTTACGGCTATAAGAAGCAAAAGAATGGTGATAATTATCAGGGTGCAGAGGGCATACATACTGAATTTAACATTATGCGCCGTCTGGTTGTAGATATAAAGGGGAAGAGTCTGAATGTCGGGATGGCTTACGAAATGGCTTATTACGAAGTCGTCAAGCGAGAGAGTAAAGCTCATCATAAGTCCCGAGATGATACCGGGAAGGATATTCGGGAACTCTATCTTGAAGAAGGTTCGCGCGGGTGTGCAGCCAAGGTCAAGTGCAGCTTCTATAAGATTTCTGTCAAGCTGCTTGAATTTCGGAAGCACAGAGAGTATGACGTAGGGCAGATTAAAGGTGGTATGCGCTATTATCATAGTCCAGATGCCGAGCGAGTTCTTGAATCCGAATATCGAAGCAATTCCAACAAAGAGAAGCATCATAGATACACCCGTTACGATATCGGGGTTCATCATAGGGATATTTGAGACAAGCTTCATCGTTTTCTGATAATACTTGTTCTTTGAGTGAGCTATGCTAAAGGCTGCAAAAGTGCCCATTATCGTTGCAAAAAGAGATGAGGTCACGGCAATTATCAAAGAGTTTTTCAAAGCCTCGAGCGCTTGTCCGTCGCGGAAAAGCTCCTTATACCAACGAAAGCTGAACTCGGAGAAGTTGCTGAGATTGCCCGATTCATTGAAAGAGAAAAGCATAACGACAAGAATGGGCGCGTAAAGGATTGCAAAAATGATGAATATGTAAAAGCGAGAAAGAAATTTCATACTATTATTTCCTCCTCATTATCCGAGAATCTGTTCATTATCGCAAGCGAAATGAGGATAAGTATCATCATAACGAGCGATATCGCAGCGCCTGTATGATAGGTAACTGCATTCTGGAACTGTCTTTCTATCGTATCACCGATAAGGTCAAACGCACCGCCGCCAAGCTTCTGTGAAATATAGAAGGTGCTTATCGAGGGTACGAATACCATCGTTATGCCAGAAACGATACCGGGCATAGTGAGGGGGATCATTACCTTTGTAAGAGTAGCAAATCCGTTGCAGCCAAGGTCGGCAGCCGCCTCGAGATAGCGGTTGTCAAGCTTGGTGAGCGAGGTGTATATCGGTAAGACCATATAGGGCAGAAAGTCGTATATCATACCGAGAATTACCGCACCGTCAGTACCGATAAATGTCAGCTTCTCAAATCCAAGCCTTACGAGGAAGGTGCTTATAAGTCCACCGTTGTCGAGAAGCGCCATAAGTGAATAGGTCCTTATGAGAAGGCTGATCCACATAGGAAGCATAAGAAGCATCATAAGAACTCCGCGTGCTCTTTGTGATGCCTTTGACATGCAATAGGCAAGAGGATAGCCTATAAGAAGGCAAACTGTCGTGGCTATCAGAGAAAAACCGATCGACATAATAAAGGTATTTGAATAGGAGGAAAGAGAAGTTATATTATCAAAAGTAAAGCCTCCGTTTCTGTCGGTAAAAGCAAAATAGATAACGAACAGAAGGGGAGCGATAATAAACATCGCAGACCAGAGCGCATAGGGGGCGCCCGCTATTCTTTCGAATACTGAACGCTTATTCTTCATTCCTCGTCCTCCTCAACAATATCTGAAAGATGCTCCATTTCGTCAGAGAAGGTAGAGTAATCTCCAAACATATTTGAGTACTCGGATTTTTTCATTATATGAATAGCATCGGGTTCAATGTAAACACCGATAACAGCGTTGGGTGCTACGTAGTCGGTAGATTGGATCATCCACTTGAATCCGTCGATGTCAACTATGATCTCGTAGTGAACACCCTTGAAGGTTACCGAGGTAACCAAACCTTTAAGCATACCCTTGTCGGGAGAGACGACGTCAACGTCCTCGGGACGTACTACAACATCGACCTTTTGGTTTTTATCAAATCCCTTGTCCACGCAAACGAATGTCTGACCGGAAAACCTAACCTTAAAGTCGTCGAGCATAATTCCGTCGACGATGTTACTCTCTCCGATAAAGTCGGCAACGAAAGCGTTTTCGGGCTCGTTATATATGTCGGTGGGAGAGCCGATCTGCTGTATCTGACCGTTAGCCATAACGACTACGGTGTCGGACATGGAGAGAGCCTCTTCCTGATCATGAGTGACGT
>JAZNES010000210.1:0-5399 GCA_045588755.1 Eubacteriales bacterium
GGTTGCTACATCACCCTACATTTGCCGTCTTTGTCCCGGTGTCGGAAGCTTTATGCTTGAATGGGTCGACCAAGGCAAAGAGGGAATAGACCATACCCTTTACTATAAGCTCAGAGGAGAAGAGGTTGCCGAGTATACCGCCGTACCGCTTACAGAGTCGACTGTGACCGTCGAGGGACTTCAGAATGAGGTCGATTACGAGCTCTATATTGAAAGAAACGATAAGAGCGCAAAGAGTAATATCCGATATGTATATCCCTGCGAAGCAGGTGGATACGTTATAAATTACTGTCACCCTAACGACGCACAATATTTTGCGGGAAGATATCCCGGAACTCCTCATATTCAGAGGCTTCCCTCGGGCAGACTTATTATATCTCACGACATGCCCAACGAGCTCCCGAGCGACAGTGTTGCCGTCATGTTCAAGTCAGACGACAACGGAAAGACATGGCAGCATCTTACCGAGTTCTATCCTATGTTCTGGGCGAGAATGTTTCAGCTTAATGGCAAGCTTTATTTTCTTGGAACATACGGCTGTTACGGCGACGTAGTTATCTCGGTGTCCGAGGACGAGGGAGAGACCTGGGCAGAGCCTTCTACTCTTTTCAGAGGTGACAGAGGAACGAGTGCGGGAATGCACCAGTCGGCAACTCCCGTGGCTATCCGTGACGGAAGAATATACGCGGCGTTTGAGTGCGGCTGCTGGAAGCTTTACAGCAATCAGGCATATACTCACTTTATAATATCCGCTCCTGTTGATGCCGATCTTCTCGACAAGAACAGCTGGGATTACACGCCTCACGCCTTCTTTGATGAAACCAAGTCGCAGATCCCCGCCTACAAGTTCGTTACAGCTATCGAGGGTAACGCGGTACTTGGCCCTGACGGCGAGATATACAACATTCTTCGTATGGATCCGCTTGAGTGCGACCGTTCGAAGCCTATAAACAAGGCTATACTTACGAAGTTCGTTGACTTCGATCATCCCCTTGAATTCGTACAGATCATTGAGCCCAGAGTAGGAATCCGTCACAAGTTCTATACTCAGTACGACGAAAAGACGGGATACTATCTTATCGTAGGTAACGAGGAGACCGACAGAAATCCCTGCCGCCGCAGTATGATCTCGCTTTCGGTGTCTAAGGACCTCAGAGAGTGGAGAAAGGCCGCTACTCTCTTTGATTGCACCGATGTTAAGGGACAGACATACAGCTATCCTTCCTTTATCATTGACGGCGACGACCTTCTCGTCGTTTCAAGATCGGGCTTTGGAAAGTGCACAAGTGAGCACGATAATAATATGGTGACCTTCCACAAGATCGAGAATTTCAGAGATCTGCTTTAATATAATAACGGGAACGCATGGCGTTCCCGTTATTTGCTTTATTTGAGTTGACAAGCAAGGCTTGATTTGGTATAATTGGGATTGTAAAAAACTAATCTATGGAGTGAGAAAAATGAAAAGAGACCTTAGTAAATATATTGAGCATACGGTGCTCTCTGCGTTTGCGACCGAGGCTGACGTTACACGCGTCTGCGAGGAGGCAAAAGCCTACGGCTTTGCGTCTGTATGTATAAATCCCTGCTACGTGGCAAAGGCAAGAGAGCTTCTTTGCGGCAGTGGCGTAAACGTTTGTACTGTCATAGGATTTCCTCTCGGTGCTACCTCGACCGCGGCAAAGGTTGCCGAGACCAAGCAGGCGTACGAGGACGGCTGTGAGGAGTTCGATATGGTAATTGCAGTCGGTGCGCTCAAGGAGGGAAGACTTGACTACGTGCTTTCCGACATAAAGGCTGTTGTTGAGGCAGCACAGGGTAAGACGGTAAAGGTCATTATCGAAACTGCCTATCTTACAGATGACGAAAAGGTAACGGCGTGCAAGCTCTGTGCCGAGGCAGGAGCTCACTTTGTCAAGACCTGTACCGGATTTTCGAACGCAAAGGACGCCGAGAATAAAGCTACCGTTCACGACGTAGTGCTTATGAGAGCGCACATTCCCTCTCATATGAAGGTCAAGGCGTCTGCGGGTATTCGTAGCTATGAGGACGCCCTCGCGCTCGTTGATGCGGGAGCCGACAGACTCGGAACCTCCGCAGGAGTTAAAATCGTAGAGTGATAAATTGATAAATTGGGATTTATCGGTGAGTAATAAATTTTAAGGGAATGTAATTTTTAGGCTCCCTCCGGGAGGGAGCTGGCGCCGGAGGCGACTGAAGGAGAACGCGTTACAATGAAGCAAATTCAAACTTAATGTCACGTAGGCTCCTTCCACCGCTATCGCGGTCCCCCTCCCTCTCGGAGGGAGGCTAATTAAAAAATCCCGCTTGTGAACTCACCGATAAATCAAAATTTGAAGAATAATTTTAGCTAATAGAAAGTGCCCACGGTTTTTTTTGAACTGCCGTGGGCGTTTTGTTATTCAAAATAAGTAATTTCAAGCTTTGTTCTCTCTGCCTTTGCTCCGCGTATCTCAATAATATAGTCGATAAAGATTCTGTTTTGCTCCTTGAGAAGATTTTCGACTTTAAGAGTATGAACGCAGACGTCAAAAGGCATATAAGGAGTTTTATATATACAGTGGTGACGTTTTCCCGGCTCAAAAACGAGAGCTGTCGACACAGTTCCGTTTCGAACCATAGTGACAAGCTCGGGCATATCCTCAGAGAAGGAGAGTGCCGTTGTTGAGCCTTCCATTCCCGTAAGCTCGGTCTCGTCATACGAAAGCTCGGTCCTACAGTCCTTGAGGGAAAGCGTGCCGCTTGTATTTATTTCGATCTCGTCTCCTTGCGACTCGCACATTTCTTCGGGGATAAGCAGTTCCTCGGAGATATCTCCCAATTCGGCAGAAAGCTGTGAAAAGAGAAATTCCTTTATCTCGTAGCGAGTTGATCTTATTTTCATTCGTATAGCCTTGCTGTTCATGATGACCGCCTTTGTTCTTTTTCCTTTTTATTTTTGTTAAGAGCGTTTATAACCAAAGCGCACACTACCGAGGACGCTATCATTCCTCCCGCGATACCAAGACCTATGACAAGAGCCTCCTTGCCGTATTTGAGTGCCTCGTCGTAATTTCCAAATATAAATCCACTCATAGTATAGTAGAGTTTACTACCCGGTATGAGAGGGATCGTGGAAGAGAGCGAAAATATTGCCGCAGGCGCGCGAAGTACCCTTGCAAGTATCTCGGACACGACAGCCGCGACTGCCATTGCCGTAAAGTTTGACAAAAAGAGCGAAGCTCCGTTAATATCAAGATAGAGATATATGCCGCAGGAAAGGAGTCCGCAAAGGGTAGCGGGAAGAAGCCTTTTGATATCTATCTTGAAAAGAAGTGCAAATCCAAGCGTGCCGAGCGCCCCTGCAATAAGAGTTTTTATTATCATACGAGAAGCCCTCCCATAAGGATTATAGGTAAAGAAAATCCGAGAGCTATCATTGCCGCAAGCAGAATTGCCTCGACGAGCTTGAGAAGTCCCGAAAGCAGATCTCCGAACAAAAGGTCGCGCAGTGCGTATCCAAAGGTGATGCCCGGAATAAGTATCATTATTATGCCTATCATTATATAGTCAACGCTGTTTCCAAGTCCTACAAAGATCGCAAGATGCGCAAGAGCTCCTCCAATAAAGGAGCATATAACGGTGCTTGCTATTTTGTTTATATATGACGGGCTGTGTTGATCTATAAACGAGATGATAATGCCTATAATTCCCGATGCAAGTGCGTCAAGAAAGCTTCCGCCGAAGAATATCGTAAATGCGGAAGTGGCAAAAAATGCTCCGAGGATAGAGAAAATTGTTGGATACGCTTTTTTTTCTTTTGTTTTTATTACAAGCTCAAGCGCCTCATCGACAGGTGTCCTCTCGGAGCATACGCGCCTTGAGAGAGCATTGAATTTTTCAAGATGATAAAGATCCTTGCCCGCTTGTCCCATTCTTCTCATCTGATTGGAATAAGAACCGTCGGAAAGTCGTATAGCGGCGACGATAAGGCTGTTTATAGTAAAGACCTCGATATGCTCGGCATCGTATGCCTTGCATATGCGTTCGATGGTATTTTCAACGCGGTTTATCTCTCCGCCGCACAAAAGGATATTTTCTCCTATATCAAGTGCCAAGCAGAGTATCTTGTCTGCATACGAGCGATTTTTATCGTCGGGCAGCGCGGAAAATGCTCCCATATCGGCAAGCCTATTTATATTTTCATTTGCATTATTCATAAAAGCTCCGTTTTTAAGTAAAGTAAAGCAAGAAAGACAAGCGCAGGGCTTGTCTTTCTCGTTGCTTTTATTTGCTATGATCAGTCGTCGAGCTCTTCCTCTGCGTCGAGAATGCACTCAAACTTTTCTCCGCAAGCGGGGCAGGTGAGCTCCTCGGGGTCGATAGAGGAATCGAAGCATACTGTGTCACCGCAAGAGGGACACTCTACCTCAAAATACTCGTCGTCGCAGCAATCGCAACAGTCACAATCATCGTCGCAATCGTCATCACAGCAATCGCAGCAGTCACACTCGTCGTCGAGCTCGTAAACGTACTCCTCGAGAGCGCCGAGATCCTCGTCAAGCTCCTCGATGTATTCATCGAGGTACTCGATATCCTCTGCGATATCGGTGATATCGTTAGTCATATCGGTAACGAGATCGATAAGTGCGAGAAGGACCTTTCCTTCCTTTGTGGTGTCGTTTATATCAAGGCCCTCTGTAAGACCCTTGATGTATGCAGCCTTTTCGGTAATCGTCATAATAATTCTCCGTTCTGCCGTATATTTCGGCAATTTCGTATTTAACTTAAATTAAGCGCGAGAGAGATATTCGCCGGTTCTTGTGTCTATCTTGAGAACCTCGCCCTCGTTGATGAAGAGCGGAACCTTGATAACAGCGCCTGTTTCAAGAGTTGCGGGCTTAAGGGTGTTGGTTGCGGTGTTGCCTGCAAAGCCGGGATCGGTCTGAGTAACTGTGAGCTCAACGAATGTGGGAGGCTCAACGCTGAATACGTTGCCCTTGTAGGAAACGATCTTGCACATCATCTCTTCCTTAACGAACTTGAAGCTGTCGGGAAGCTTGTCGCTGTTGAGGGGCTCCATCTCGAATGTTTCCATATCCATAAAGTAATAAAGATCGCCGTCGTTGTAAGAATACTGCATCTCTTTTCTCTCGATGTAAGCATTCTCAAACTTATCTGTGGGGCTGAAGGTTCTCTCAATTACAGAACCCGTGATAACGTTCTTGATCTTGGTACGAACGAACGCAGCTCCCTTACCGGGCTTTACGTGCTGGAACTCGATGACCTGATATACGGCACCGTCCATATCAAAAGTAATACCGTTTTTAAAATCGCCTGCTACTACCATTTTTTGTTTTCCTCCGAAACATAATATAGTTTTTGATGTCTTGGAATAT
>JAZNES010000211.1:0-5878 GCA_045588755.1 Eubacteriales bacterium
CACAATTTTTTTGCAAAATCAAGCGTTTTATGTCAACAAGCCGATTTTAGCAGATAAAAGTTGCGGCAATCCACCTTTCGATTGCGGCAACTTTCATTTATTCAACTGAAATAATGTAATCATAGATCGGCTGTCCGCCGCAGATAAGAGTTATCTCAGCTCCAGCCTGCGACTTCGATCTTATCACGTCAACAGCACTCTGAGCCTCGTTTTCCTTAACGCTCTCGCCATAAAAAACAGTAATAAACTGCGCATCTGACATCTTTTCTGTGAGCATCTCTATACACGCGTTATTATTATCGGCAACGGCAGATATCTTTCCGTCAACGAGTCCGAGTATCTGTCCTTCGGATATCTCAACTCCGTCTATATGCGTATCTCTTACGGCATAAGTGGTCGATATCGAAACGACCGACGAGATCGCCCCGCTCATAGCCTCGTTATTCTCCTCTACCGACATACTTTCGTCAAATGCGAGCATAGCCGCGATACCCTGCGGAACGCTGTGAGTACCCAGCACCTCCACCTGCTTATCCGAGATAAGCTTTGCCGCCTGAACAGCAACGAGATATATATTCTTGTTGTTGGGAAGAACGTATACAACCTCGGCAGGAGTCGAATTCACACCGTCGATAATATCCTGCGTCGATGGGTTCATAGTCTGTCCGCCGTAAATTATATGGTCAGCTCCAAGATCTCTGAAGGTATCGTTTATTCCTCCGCCCATACATACCGTAACGAAACCGTATTTCTTTATGGGCTTCTGAACCGTGGGCTTCTTCTCTGCTTTTTTGGATATTTCGGTCATAGCCGAGTGCTGATTTCTCATATTCTCGACCTTCATAGTCGCAATAGAGCCGAATTCGAGTGCCTTTTCTATAACGAGTCCGGGGTGATCGGTATGAACGTGAAGCTTTATGATATTCTCATCTTCAACAAAGACGACGCTGTCGCCAATCGAAGATATAAACTCGCAAAGCGCATCGCACTTACCCTCACCGAGCAGCTCCTCACTCTTATCTACGATGCACTCGGTGCAGTAGGTAAAGGTGATGTCCTCATCTGAAAAATTCTCGAACGCCGCGCCCTCGTTCATAGCCTCTGCCGAGTCTGAAACGTCAAGTGCGACAACGGGCTTATTGTTAAGAGCATCAAGCATACCCGAAACCACGGTAACGAATCCGTATCCACCTGCGTCGACAACGTGTACCTCTTTAAGTATAGGAAGCATATCGGGGGTCTTTGCAAGAGCCTTCTCTGCTATTTTAAGAATATAAGTAAAAAGTCCTACGACGTCGCCGCGATATTTCGTATCGGCAACCGTCACAAGCTTTTCGGAGCACATTCTCATAACGGTAAGTATAGTACCCTCAGTAGGCTTCATTACCGCCTTGTACGCCTCCTCAGTTCCTCTCTTAAAGGCATTTGCGAAATCTACAGAATCCGCCTTGTCAAGTCCCTTGAGCGCCTTTGACATTCCTCTGAAGAAAAGTGAAAGGATAGCTCCCGAATTCCCTCTTGCCGCACGCAATATCATAGACGCCATGCGGTCTGCGCAATCGGAAATAGTGCCGTCAAAGTCCTTGAGTGCCTTCACCGTACTCATCGTGAGAGTCATATTTATTCCCGTATCTCCGTCAGGGACGGGGAAAACGTTCATATTATTTATTGCCGTTTTATTGTTATCAAGCGCATTTGCCGCAGATATAAGCATTCCGGCAAAGGTATGTCCGTCTATAAGCATCTGAGTTCTCCTTTTTCATTTATCTCTCTGTACCCAAGAAGAAGAGCGCAAGCGTACCGGGTCCCGAATGTGCGCCGATAACAGGTCCTACGTAGGATATGATTACGTCCTTTACTCCCGTCTCATTCTTTATCTTGTCAGCAAGATAAATGGCATCTGCCTCGCAATCACCGTGACTTATAAATATGGTCTGTGAATCAAGGTCTATTGCCGTGGCGAGCATCTTTGCGAAAAGCGCGTCTATCGATGCCTTACGTCCGCGCGCCTTTGAAACGCTTATAAGCTTACCGTTGTTGTCCATATGAAGAACCGGCTTTATATTAAGCATAGTGCCCATAACCGCGGTAGCCGCGCTTATTCTTCCGCCACGCTTGAGGAACATCAGATCGTCAACGGTAAACCAATGACAAAGATTGAGCTTATTCTTCTCAACAAACTCTGCAACGCTCTCTATATCAGCGCCCTCATCTCGCATTTTAGCCGCATACCAGACGAGAAGTCCCTGCCCCATCGACGCGCAAAGGGTGTCAACGGTAATTATCTTTCTGTCGGGATATTTCTCAGACATCTCCTTTGCGGCTACAAAACCTGCATTATAAGTTCCGCTGAGTCCCGACGAAAATCCAAGATAAAGTATATCCTTACCCTCGTCGAGTATCTTCTGCATCTTTCCGATAAACTGATCTATATTAGATGCAGCTGTCGTCGCGTTCTTTCCGCCTCTGAGAGACGCATAGAACTCACGAACGTCGAGTTCCCTTACGTTTTTAGCCGCCTCTCCGTCAACTATGACGTCAAGTGTTATAATTTCAAGACCAAGCTCGGTTATCATAGACTCGGGAAAGTCGCACGACACCTCAGTCATTATTACGAATTTATTCATTTGTTACCTCCATTGACGAATTTATATCCGCTTCGAATGTAGTATCGAATACTATTATATATGAATATTGTCATTTTGTCAAGCAATTTTACCAAATTAACGAACAAGATGGCGCTTAATTTTTCTTGAAGTGGTCTTCTCGAATTCTTCTTTTCTTATCTCTACGCTCTTGACCTGCTTATAGGTAGGCAATTTCTTGTTGATGAGATTGATCTTCTCGGTGAAAAATTCACTCAAGCCCTCCTCCGAGATATCCGAAGCAAACTTCGTAAGATCGGGATATATAAGAGCTGTAAGAATAACGTTATCGGTTCTGTTCTGCGCGCGTCCGACAACGACGCACTCGGCTATCTCTTCTATCTGCGAGAGATATTCCTCTATCTCCTCGGGGAATACGTTCTTTCCGTTTTCAAGAACTATAACGGTCTTAAGACGGCCCGTGATATATACGTATCCGTCGTCGTCCATATATCCCGCATCTCCCGTTCCGAACCAGCCGTCCTCGGTGAACACCTGAGCGTTCGCCTCGTCGTTATCGAAGTATCCTATCATAACGTTGTCGCCTTTGACCTGTATCTCACCCTCGATATATCCAAGCTCGTTTATCGCGCTTCCCGATATTCTTACCTCACAGCAAGGAACTGCAGGGCCTACCGAGCCGTATTTTCTTGCATAGTAAGGAGTTACGCAGGTAAGAGGAGCGCACTCGGTAATACCAAAGCCCTCATATATCGAAATGCCGAGAAGGTCAAAGAATTCTATCATTTTGGGATTGAGAGCCGCGCCACCGCAGATTATCTTCTCAAGACGTCCTCCGAAGGTATTATGCACCTCGGCGAGTATCTGTCTGCTCTTGTCAATACCAACGACCGAGAGTGCCTTGGTCGCGCCAAGTCCTACCTTGAGCATTTTATCTCTGCCCGTCTTTTTCGCCTCAGCCCATATTCTCTTATACATAGTATAAACGAAGAGCGGAACGAGAACGAGTCCCGTAGGCTTGAAGGTCTGGAAATTCTTCAAAAGGTGAGTAAGAGAATCGTTTATGCATACCTTCATACCGTATACGAATGCCGCAAGCATACAAGCAAGCTCGTAGGTATGATGTATCGGGAGCACCGAAACGATGACGTCATCGGGATTGAAATCAACTGTCTCGCAAGCAGATGAAACTACCGAGAAAATGTTTTTCTGAGAAAGCATTACCGCCTTGCTCGTTCCCGTAGTACCCGACGTAAAGAGGAGCTCGGCAAGAGCGTCGTTGTCTATATCGGTATTATACTTATATCCCTCATTGACTGCCTTTTCACCCATAGCAACTATCTTGTCGAGTGCCACCGTCTTACCTTCGCAATTTTCGGCACAGCTCTCTTCAAAATCTGCCATAGGAATGAAATATTTAAGCGATCTGTGAGTAGCCTTCGCTCCGTCAAACGCGCCCTTGAATTTTTCGGAGTATATTATAGCGTCGGCTTCTACCCAAGAGAGAAAGCCCTCTATTACGTCTATCTGAAGTTCTTTATCCATAGGAATAACCACAGAGCCCGAGGCAAGAATTGCTATATAAGACGCTATCCACTCGGGAGAGGTCTCACCTATAACGGCAATCTTCTTGCCGCCAAGTCCCAACTCACCAAGTCCTGCCGATATCTTTTTAATGAAAAGAGAAAGCTCGCCGTAGCTCATATCGTGAAGCACTCTCTTCTTATCAAAATAAGAAAGCGCTATCTTATCTCCGTGCTTTGAAATGACATCGCAGTACTCTGCAACGTTCTTTACGTTTTCACAGATTCTCTCGGTCTTGGGCTTACGGTGTATCTTTCCGTGCTGGCTTCTCTTAACGCTCTGGGAAACCTTTTTTACTATTGTATTATCTTTGATCTTTTCGGTAATATTCATATCAATTCTCCTCATTAAAATACTTCTTCGGCATCTCTGAGCCGTCTGTTTATCGTTTCAAATGTCTTGTAGAATTTCTCAATGTCGTTTCTTTCGAGCCCGCCGCTGACGTACTCGTTAATGTCAAGAACCAATTTGTTTATCTCGTCAGCTACTCTGTGACCCTCGCTTGTAAGAATAAACCTTTTTTTATAGGCTCTTTCGGGCTCGTCGGTCTTTACGTATTCCCTTTTCACCAGATCGTTGACTATTCTCGTTATCTGCGCCTTGTCAACATCACAGTTTTGCGCCATTTCACTTTTGGTAAGTCCACTTGGATTTTCGTAAAGAAGTCTCAAAAACATAGTATGCGTACCCGTGAGTCCGTATTTCTCCATATTTTTTATCTTTATTCGCTGAAGTGTTTTTGATGCGCCGGTGACCATCTGATTGAAAAGCTCAAATCTGTCCTTTGTCAAAAATCTTCCTCCTGTTATACGAATTTCAGTGAATATTTTCACACAACGACAACATAATAACATATTTTTGTTGAGTTGTCAACAATTTTTGCGATATTTATAAAAAAATGGCAATATCAAGGAAAAATGCCCTTGATATTGCCCGATCTTATTTGGATTTTTACTATATTGAATCTATTTCTGCTCCCTCTATGATCTGATAAAACGGTCTGTCGGTATCAACGTTCAGTTTCCCGCCTAAGATGTGTATTATTCTGAGTGAATAATACGGGTAGCTTGACAGCCTTCTGTCAAGCGCGTCATCGGAATGAGCGCATACGAGTATATCGTTTTCCTCAAAACCGCTTATTATAAGAGTATGATAATATTCACCGTTGCGGTTCATAAGCTGAATAACGTCTCCTAACTGTATCTCCGATGCCGTTTGAGCCTCCTTTCCGTAAGGTCCGATGCCGCCGTTCGACATAACGAAATCGGGGGCTTGGGTAATGAAGTTGTAGAATTCATCAACTCCGCTCCAAGCAGGTGCTCTGTCGTCAGATGAGATGTAATACCAACCGAATGTATTTGTATAATTCATAATAGGGCAGCCTGCAAAAAGACATTGGGAAATAAAATTGGTGCAATCCCCTCCCCCACCCGTAAAATCAACAAAAAGCGGGTTTCTCGAAAGTGCCCATCTTTTTGCATACTCGACCGCTCTTTCTCGGTTATAAGGAATTTCAAATATCATATTCTGCCTCCGATAAGTAAAATAAATATTTTTGCTATGCTATATAAATTCAAATTTTGATTTATCGAAATGTTTTCTTTGCGTAAAAACGGGTCGTCGAGGCGCCGACCCCTACCGGTTGTCTTTATTCTTTATGCGCTGGTAGGGGCTGGCGCCTCGACAGC
>JAZNES010000212.1:0-3410 GCA_045588755.1 Eubacteriales bacterium
ACTGGTGATACCGCTTGCCATAATCGGTCTTATCTGTGGACTTGTAGCACTTGAAAGACACATTTCGGGACTTATGATAATAGGCTTTATTGGAGTTACTCTTATGTTCCTTGGTGGAACGCGGCTTAAATGGCTTGCGGCATTTGTGGGAGTAATGGCGGTAGCATTTATCGGACTCGTTGCGGTGTCAAGCTACGCACAAGAGAGAATATACACGTGGTTATTCATTGATAAGGTGGACCCTCTCGGCTCGGCGTGGCAGACTCTTCAGGGTATGTATGCTATAGGCTCGGGCGGATTTTTCGGCACGGGGCTTGGAAGCAGCCGTCAGAAATACGGATACGTTCCCGAACCGCAAAACGACTTCGTTTTCACTATAATTTGCGAAGAGCTTGGATTTATAGGAGCGTTTTTGCTCGTGGCTCTTTTCGCACTTCTGATATGGAGGGGAATAAAGATAGGTCAGAACGCGCCCGATAAATTCTCGGCACTCGTTGTATGGGGACTTACCTTTAAGATAGCTATTCAGGCACTTATGAACATAGCGGTCGTAACCAATTCTATGCCGAACACGGGTGTATCGCTTCCGTTTATAAGCGCGGGAGGAACTGCACTTATAATACAGATATTTGAGGTGGGAATAATACTCTCTATATCTCGTTATTCATCACAGAAAAAATAATCAACGGTAGGAAAAAACATGAGAGTTATTTTAACAGGCGGCGGAAGCGGAGGACACGTAAATCCCGCTCTTGCTATTGCCCATATAATAAAAATGAACGTCGAGTCGGCAGAGATAATTTTTGTCGGTACGTCAAGAGGTATTGAGAATACTCTCGTTCCCAAGGCAGGGTACGAGATACGTCATATAGAGATAAGCGGTATAAGACGCTCACTTTCACCGTCAAACATAAAGACGGCGATAAGAGTGATCACCTCTCAGTTTGAGGCAAAAAAGCTGATTAAGGAGTTTGAGCCCGATATAGTCATAGGCACGGGAGGATATGCTTGCTGGCCCTGCGTAAAGGTGGCAGCGGATATGGGAATACCGACTATCCTTCACGAAGCCAATGCAACGCCTGGTTTCGCGGTAAAAACTCTTTGTCATAAGGTCGATGCCGTTCTTACAAATTTTGAGGAAACTATGGATAAGCTCAAGAACTGCAAGAGAGCTGTAAGAGTCGGAATGCCTATGAGAGGAGAGTTTGACGCTATCTCGAAGGAAAAGGCAAGAAAAGAACTTGGTATAGACGATAAATATAAGCACGTTATCCTCTCCTTCGGTGGAAGCCTTGGCGCTACTGAGGTCAACAAGGCATCCCTTGAGGTCATGCGCGATTTTTCTGCAAAGAGAGAGGACGTTATTCATTATCACGCGACGGGAAAGCGTGAGTATGAGGACTCCCTTGCGATATTCAAGGAGGCATCGCTTGAAGGAAAGGAAAATCTCTGCCTTTCGGAGTATATATACGATATGTCACTCAAAATGGCGGCGGCAGATCTTGTAATATGCCGTTCGGGTGCTATGACACTTGCCGAGCTTGCAAGACTTTCCTGTCCCGCGCTCCTAATTCCTTCACCGAACGTTACCGACAATCATCAGTATAAGAACGCAAAGGTATTAGCTGATGCCGGTGCGGCGGTCATAATCGAGGAGAAAGAGTTCGATGGAAATATCGTTACAAAAACGGTAGAGGATCTGATAAACGACGACGAAAAGAGAGCTCAGATGTCGAAGAATATGTCGACTTTCTGTGACAGAGAAACAGGGAAGAAGATATTCTCCGAAATAGAAAGAGCAATTTCATTAAAAAGGTCAGATAACTGAAAGGATATTATAAATGTTCGAAACAAAACGCTCGTTAAACGGTAAGAAAAAAAGAACGCGTGCAGAATGGCTGCGCTTGATCTCTGTTGCTCTTATCGTTTTTATGGGCGTCTGTTGCTTTTTATCGGTATTTGGAGTATTCAAAAGCTTTTTAAGAGTTAAAAAATTCGAGGTTTCCGAGGGTAGTCATTACGAGGCAGCAGAGCTTGCCATGGCGGCTGAGATAAAGAGGGGAGACAGACTTTACGGTCTTGACAAAAAAGAGATAGAAAAAAGGATACTTGACGCCTGCCCTTATGTTGAAGAGATCAAGATAAGACAAAGCTTTCCTAATAAGATAAAGTTTATTACGGTAGAACGAGAGGCGATATGGTACGTTGAAATATCGGGAGATTATTACGTGCTTGACGGGGATATGAGGATCCTTGAAGAAACAAAAGAGCTCGACAGACTTAACGAAGCCGGTATAGCAAGGCTGACCTTGCCGAATATACACGTCGCGATGGTCGGCGAAATAATAGAATACGGCAACAGTGCCGAGGAGATAGAAAATACAGATAAGATAATAGAGCTTTTGCTTTCTTCAACACTTGGGGAGAGAATAAGCGAGGCGGATATAGATAACAGATACGATATACACCTCAAATTTGACGAGAGCTTTTCGGCAAGTATCGGAGGATATTCAAAGCTCGAGGTCAAGCTTAATTATCTTGACGACGCGATAAAGAAGGCTTGCGAGGAGGGCGCGATCGGGGCAAATATCACAATACTCGACTCAGCTCAAAAGGTGACTGTTCAGCCGATATATGTTTCTCCCGAGCAGAACGAGGAAGTTGAAAAAGAACAAAATTAAAAGTAAAATCTTCCCCCCGCGAGTGTGTGAAAATAAATATTCTTTTGCGAAAAAATCGAGCAACTTAAAATTTTTGTAAAAATACAATTAAATTTCAAAAAAACTATTGCAAAATTCCGTAAAATATATTATCATATATACATATAGAATATTTTATTTTAAGAACCACAAAATATAAGAAACGGGAGGAATAAAACATGCCTTTTGAAAGAGATGACAGCTGTGATTGCGGCGTTTGTATAAAGGTCGTCGGCGTAGGCGGCGGCGGAAACAACGCAATAAACAGAATGATTGCTTCTAACATAAGAGGAGTTGAATTTATTACTATCAATACCGACAGACAGGCGCTTCGTAATTCAAGTGCGCCCAGTCAGCTCGTTATAGGTGAAAAGATTACAAAGGGATTTGGTGCAGGCGCAAACCCCAGCATCGGTCAGCGTGCCGCTGAGGAATCTATCGACGAGATCAAGTCGGCTCTTGCAGGCGCAGATATGGTATTTGTAACCGCAGGAATGGGCGGTGGAACAGGTACGGGCGCTGCTCCCGTTGTTGCAAGAATAGCTCACGAGATGGATATACTTACCGTTGCGGTAGTAACCAAGCCTTTCGCATTTGAGGGAAAGAGAAGAATGGATCAGGCCGTTCAGGGTATTGCTGAGCTCAGCCAGTACGTTGACTCTATCGTGGTTATTCCCAATGAAAGACTCAAGCAGGTTTCGGATACAAGAA
>JAZNES010000213.1:0-3032 GCA_045588755.1 Eubacteriales bacterium
GCTCTCCACGGGATCGCTTTTCACCTGCCAACCGAACTGTGCAAGAAAAGTGACCCTGTCTTCGTTCGTTTTTATTTTTTCAAAGTTATAGCTTACCGTATCTGAAGCCGCAGTAGGCGTGGACAGGCCCTCAAAGGAAGGCACGAAGGCTATAAGTGTTATAAGCGTTACAAGAGCAACGCATACAACTGCAAAAAATTTTATGGTACTTGCCCGCAAGGAATAAATAAACATAGAGAAACCTCCCGTCTTATATTTCTATAAGGAGTATATTTTGACGGGAGGTAAAATATTACAGTTCTCTGCTGAAATAAAATTTCTTTTCCTGGGCGTTGACGCTATGAACGATCCCTATTATCAAATAGAGTGCTAAAGTCGAAGAACCTCCCGCACTCAAAAACGGAAGAGTTATTCCGACGACGGGTATGAGTGCCAGACTCATTCCTATCCCTTCAAGAGTCTGCAAAATAAACATAGCTCCTATGCCGAAGCAGATGATCTTCCCCATAAGCTCGTTACACTTAGACGCTATAACGAAGATCCTTATTATAAGTGCCGAAATGACAACGATATATAACGCGCCTCCAAGGAATCCGAACTTTTCGCACACCGTTGCGAAAATAAAGTCTGTATGCGATGCGGCAAGCTGTTCATAGACCGAGCCGCCGAATAGCCCCTTCCCAAAGAAGCCCCCGTTTATCAGTGCATCTCTACTCATAAGCGGCTGCATTCCATACCCAAGAGGGTCGCTTTCGGGATTAAATCCAACGAGTATTCTTTGTTGCTGATAATACGCAAGATGCTCCCAGACGAACGGGAAGATTATTGCTATAACTGCTATTGCACCAACAAAATACCATACCGACATTCCCGAGCAGAAAAGCATTATCGCTATTATTCCTAAGAACACAAGGCTTACTCCAAGGTCTCCCGACAAAAGAATAAGTCCGACTATTATACCCGCGTGTATTGCAAGGCCCAGCAAAACTTTGGGTTTATTTATATCGTCTCTCACCATCGAAATATGCTTGGCAAAGGTACATATAAACGTCAGCTTGACAAATTCCGAGGGCTGTACCGATATTGTAGTGCCGCCTATCTTTAGGATAGTGAGCCAGCTTCGATTTGACGTTTCCATATTAGCTCCGCTGATTCCAAAAAGCAGCGTCACCGAAAGAATAAGCACCGAGAATAAAAACATCACTATATAGAGTCTATCGACGGTATATCTGTAATCCATATTGGCGATAATGAAAACGAAGACGAATCCCATGATAGTCATCGCTACCTGCATAACGAGCTTGGTCTTTCCAAAGTTATCAACGCCGCCCAAAATAGTCAACAAGCTCATTACTGACAATACAGTCGTGCAAATAAGCAATATTGCGTCCATTCGCTTGAAGCGTTCCTTAAATCTCACACCGAAAGACCTCATGGAATTTCCCTCCCTTCACTCACTTATATCAAATACGGACCGACAGAGATATCGGTCGGTCCGCAAATGAAAAATTATGATCAATACTGTCTGCCCCAAACGACCATGTGCTTTGCAGGCTTTCCGCAACAAACGCATTTGTCGGAAATGTTTTCCTCTACGAAGGGGATACAACGCGACTTTACGCCACCCGTAACGTCCTTGAGCCTGTCCTCACACTCGCTCTCTCCGCACCACATCGCCTTGATAAATCCGGGCTGATTTTCGGCAATATCAAGAAATTCGTCGTAATCGTGAGCAATATGAGTCTTCTCCTCAAGGTTCTTCTGGGCTCTGGCAACCAGCTCGTTATGCACGTCGGCAAGAGCCTTCTCAACTTCCTCGACGATATTATCGAGAGAAACGAATTTCTTTTCTCTGCTGACTCGGCTTACGAGAACGCAGGAATTATTTTCAATATCTCTCGGACCGAGCTCAAGACGAAGCGGTACACCCTTCATCTCGTACTGGCTGAATTTCCAGCCCGTTGAATAGTCGCTGTCATCAAGCTTGACTCTGAATTTTGCGCAGAGCTGTTCTTTTATCTCTGCCGCCTTTTCAAGAACGCCCTCCTTGTGCTGAGCAACAGGAATGATAGCTACCTGAATAGGAGCTACCTTAGGAGGCAATATAAGTCCGTTATCGTCGCCGTGAGTCATTATAAGAGCACCTATCATTCTGGTAGATACGCCCCACGAGGTCTGATGAGGATACTGCATCTTATTCTCGCGGTCTGTGAAGGTTATATCAAACGCACGCGCGAATCCATCTCCGAAATAATGCGAGGTTCCGCCCTGAAGCGCAACTCCGTTATGCATCATAGGCTCGATGGTATAGGTTTCCTTAGCTCCGGCAAACTTTTCCTTCTCGGTCTTTTGTCCCGTAATAGCGGGAATAGCAAGGGTTTCAAGGTAAAAGTCCTCATAACACTTGAGCATTCGGAGAGTTTCCTCTCTTGCCTCCTGCTCGTTTTCGTGCATAGTATGGCCTTCCTGCCACAAGAACTCCGATGTGCGAAGGAAGGGTCTTGTAGTCTTTTCCCAACGAACAACGTTACACCACTGATTGTAGAGCTTCGGAAGATCTCTGTAAGACTGAATTATATCCTTGTAGTTTTCGCAGAAAAGAGTCACGGAGGTAGGACGGACGATAACACGCTCGCTGAGCTTATTCTGTCCTCCCATCGTTACTATCGCGCACTCGGGGGCAAAGCCTTCAACATGATCCTTTTCTTTCTGAAGCAAGCTCTCGGGAATAAACATAGGCATATATACGTTCTCGTGTCCAAGCTTCTTGAATCTGTCGTCAAGATCGCGCTGGATATTCTCCCAGATAGCGTATCCGTAAGGGCGAATGACCATACAGCCCTTTACGCCCGAATAATCGGCAAGCTCTGCTTTCTTTACTACGTCGGTGTACCACTGAGCAAAGTCAACGCCCATAGCCGTTATCTGCTCAACTAATTTTTTATCCTTTGACATTTTGCAAGTCCTTTCGCATCAATTACATAGTTAGACATTATAATAATACAAAGTCGGAGGCCAAGCGGTCTTAGGAA
>JAZNES010000214.1:0-5378 GCA_045588755.1 Eubacteriales bacterium
AGTCTTTATGGTATCGTTCGAAGCGGGAACGATAATGTACTGCTCAGTAGAGGAATAAGGAATAGAGAAATCTACCTGCTCTGCACGGTCGGGTCTGATCGTGATGCCTGCAGCGCCTGCATCAGCCTTTCCGTTCTGAACGGAAGTACAAATTGTATCGAATGCAACGTCAGTAACTACAAGTTCTTTACCAAGCTCATCGGCAACTGCCTGCATGATCGCGATATCAACGCCAATGATCTCATTGTTATAAATAAACTCATAAGGTGCAAAGCCTGCCTCGGTGTAAACCACAAGCGTGTTTTCATCCTTATTACCGCATCCTGCAAAGCTGAGTACGGAAACGAGCATCAAAGCAACTAAAACTAAAGACAAAAATTTTTTCATGATAATATTTCCTTTCTGTGTTAAAAAATTAAGAATTTTTAGATAATTATCCTTCAACGTGGGTATTGTATCACATAAAAATTCGTTTGTCAATGCTTTTTCAAAAAAATTTGAATAAAAATTCAAGAAAAATCATTTATTTTGCCTTTTGTACGAATTTTTATTCATTGTTTATGCATAAACAGCATTTTTTTGAGATATTGTCCTGTATAAGAGGCGTCAACCCTTGCAATCTCCTCGGGTGTTCCCTGTGCGACGATAGTTCCGCCGTTATCTCCACCCTCGGGACCGAGGTCGATGATATAGTCAGCTGTCTTTATAACGTCAAGATTATGCTCTATAACAACAACAGAATTCCCGCCCTCGACAAGTCTTTGCAATATCTCGATAAGCTTTGCAACGTCTGCCGTATGAAGACCTGTGGTAGGCTCGTCGAGAATATACAAGGTCTTGCCCGTGCTTCTTCTTGAAAGCTCTGTTGCAAGCTTAACTCTCTGCGCCTCACCGCCCGAAAGTGCTGTGGAAGATTGTCCTATCTTTATATAACCGAGTCCAACGTCAAAGAGCGTCTGGAGCTTTTGCTTTATCTTTGGCAAGCCGTCAAAGAAATAAAGTGCCTCCTCAACGGTCATCTCAAGAACGTCTGAAATATTCTTTCCTTTATATTTGATCTCAAGGGTATCCTTGTTGTATCTTTTTCCCTTACAAACGTCACAGGTGACGTATACGTCGGGAAGAAAATGCATCTCTATCTTCTTAAGTCCGTCGCCCTCGCACGCCTCACAGCGTCCGCCCTTTGTATTGAAGGAAAATCTTCCCGATTTATAGCCCTTGGCGTTAGCGTCTGCCGTACGGGCAAAGAGCTCTCTTATATCGGTAAAGACTCCCGTATAGGTTGCGGGATTGGATCTTGGAGTTCTTCCTATAGGGCTCTGGTCAATATCTATTATCTTATCAAGATTTTGAGCACCGCACACCTCATCGTATCCGCTTGCATATCTGGAAGCACCGTTAAGCTCACGTGAGAGCACGGGATTTATAATTCCGTTTACAAGAGAGGATTTTCCCGAGCCTGATACGCCCGTAACACAAACGAAGCAGCCAAGAGGAATATCAACGTCAATATTTTTCAGATTATGCTCTCTTGCGCCCTTGACTGAAAGCAGAGCACCGTTTCCCTTTCTTCTGCTTTCGGGAACTCTTATCTTCTTTCTGCCGGAAAGATATGCCCCTGTTATCGAATTAGAATTGTTCATTACGTCAACAGGCGTGCCGCTTGCAACTATCTGTCCTCCGTGAACGCCCGCACCCGGACCTATATCAACGATATAATCTGACTCAGCCATAGTTTCCTCATCGTGTTCGACTACTATAACGGTATTGCCGAGATCTCTGAGTCTTTTGAGAGTAGCTATAAGCTTTGAATTATCGCGCTGATGAAGTCCTATGCTCGGCTCATCGAGAATATAAAGGACACCCATAAGAGAAGAACCTATCTGTGTAGCAAGGCGTATTCTCTGTGCCTCACCGCCCGAGAGTGTACCGGCAGAACGTGAAAGCGTCAGATATTCAAGTCCGACACTCTTCAAAAATCCAAGTCTGCTCTTTATCTCCTTGAGTATTTCCGAGGAAATTATCTTTTGACTATCGGTAAGCTCTATTCTGTTTATAAATTCAAGCTCCTTTTCAACAGAGAGCGCACAAAAATCACTGATATTAAGACCGCCCACTGTGACCGAAAGCATCGTGGGTGAAAGTCTTTTTCCGTTACACTTCGGACAAGGAGCTTCCTCAACGAACTGGTCGTAATATTCCTCGGCACTTCCCTGCATCATTCTTGCCTCAAGCATAGGAACGAGACCTTCGAAGCGAACCTTCTGCTTATGCTCCTCGCGGGCGAAATAACGCACTATGTCGTATTTTTCATCACCCGTTCCGTAATAGAGCATATCAATCTGTTCGGGAGTAAGCTCGCTTATCGGTGTATCTATGCTGAAACCGTGTCTTTCCGCCATTGCTATAAACAAAGGACCGTTCCAGCTCTCCTCCTCCAAGGTCTTGAAGCCGTTTACGGCAATAGCACCCTGACGCAAGGAAAGCGATCTGTCGGGAATGAGTCGCTCAACGGCTACTCTTCTCATCTGTCCAAGTCCTGCGCAATGTGAGCAAGCACCCGACGGATTATTAAAGGAGAACATTCTCGGTTCAAGCTCTCCGAAGGATATTCCGTGCTCGTCACAGGCATAGTTCTGCGAAAATTCAAGCTCGCCTGCTTCTTGATCTTCATTCCTTGGAACTGTAACTATTATCAAATGCCCGTCGGCAAGAGCAAGAGCGTTCTCGACCGAATCGGACAGTCTTGAACGGATATCGGCTCGCATAACGAGACGGTCGACCACGACCTCTATATCGTGCTTTTTATTCTTATCAAGCTTTATATCCTCGGAAAGATCGTAAAGGCTTCCGTCAACTCTGACTCTTACGTATCCGCTTTTCTTGGCGTCGGAAAAGACCTTCTCGTGCATACCCTTCTGTCCTCTGACGATAGGGGCAAGCACCATAAATCTCTCTCCCTCGGGCATTTGAAGTATTCTTTCGATTATGCCGTCGGTCGTCTGTGCCTTTATCTCTTTTCCGCATATCGGACAGTGAGGAATACCTATTCTCGCATAAAGCAATCTCAGATAATCGTATATCTCTGTAACCGTTCCCACTGTTGAACGGGGATTCTTTGAGGTAGTCTTCTGATCTATTGAGATCGCGGGTGAAAGTCCTTCTATAAAGTCAAGGTCGGGCTTATCGAGCTGACCTAAAAACTGTCGGGCATAGGAAGACAGCGATTCAACAATGCGTCTGTGCGCCTCGGCATATATAGTATCAAATGCCAACGAGGATTTACCCGAGCCCGAAAGACCTGTGAAGATAACGAGCTTATCTCTGGGTATCTCGACGCTTATATTTTTAAGATTATTTTCTCTTGCGCCCTTAATTATAATGGAATCGGACATACTTCCCTCTCATATCATTTTACTTTTTCGCCCTCGGAGCGCAGACGGCTTATCTGGTCACGTATAAAGGCTGCCTCTTCAAATTCAAGCTTTCTTGACGCCTCTCTCATTTGCTTTGTAAGCTCAGCTATAAGCTTTTCTCTCTCCTCGCGGCTCATCTTCTTTGTGGCTGACGACTTCTTTTTGCTCTTCTTGCCTTCAAGCTCCTCGTCGGGCTTGCTTATCTCTATAATATCACGTATACCCTTAACGATAGTCTTGGGTACTATTCCGTGTTCTTCGTTATATCTCTTTTGTATATCACGGCGTCGGTTGGTCTCGTCGATAGCGCGCCTCATTGAACCCGTGACCGTATCGGCGTACATAATTACTCTTCCGTCGGCATTTCTCGCGGCACGTCCTATCGTCTGTATAAGGCTTCGCTCTGCACGAAGGAAGCCCTCCTTGTCGGCATCAAGTATAGCCACAAGCGACACCTCGGGAATATCAAGTCCCTCTCTGAGCAGGTTGATTCCCACGAGCACGTCAAACACTCCAAGACGAAGATCTCTTATTATCTCCATTCTTTCCATAGTATCGACGTTAAAGTGTATATATCTGACCTTTATACCGTTATTATCAAGATACTCGGTCAGATCCTCCGCCATTTTTCTCGTAAGCGTCGTAACGAGAACTCTCTCGTTTTTCTCGACTCTTATTCGTATCTCCCCGAGAAGATCGTCTATCTGTCCCTCTATCGGGCGAACGTCTATTTCGGGGTCGACAAGTCCCGTAGGACGAATTATCTGCTCGACCACCTGCTCCGAATGCTGCATTTCATAGTCCCCGGGGGTCGCAGAAACAAATACCGTCTGATGTATCTTGCTCTTGAATTCTTCAAAATACAGAGGTCTGTTATCATATGCGGAAGGTAGACGGAAGCCGAAGTCAATAAGATTTTTCTTTCTTGCCGTATCTCCGCCACTCATTCCCTTGACCTGAGGTAACGTCACGTGCGATTCGTCAACGAAAAGGACGAAGTCATCGGGAAAATAATCAAGCAAGGTATATGGCGTTGAACCAGGTTCTCTGCCCGCAAGCACTCTTGAATAGTTCTCAACACCCGAGCAAAAGCCTACCTCTCTGAGCATCTCAAGGTCGTATTTTACTCTTTCCTCTATGCGCTGAGCCTCTATAAGCTTGCCCTCCGCGCGAAATTCCTCGCGTCTTTCGATCATTTCCTTCATGATCTCTTCGAGCGCCTTTTCCTTTTTGGCATCGGAAACGGCATAGTGCGTTGCGGGGTGGACGGGACAGTAATTAAGAACTCTCATCATCTCGCCTGTAACGATATTTATCTCTGAAACTCTGTCTATCTCATCTCCGAAAAATTCTACTCGTATAGCGTGCTCAGACATATCCGACGGGATTATCTCTACCGTATCCCCTCTTACACGGAATTTGTTACGTTCAAGAGAAAGGTCGTTTCTATCGTAGCTTATCGCAACGAGCTTTCGGATAAGCTCATCTCGCGATATCTGAAGTCCCGGGCGAAGCGCTATAACGAGCTGTCTGTACTCCTCGGGGTCACCGAGAGAATAGATACACGAAACACTGGCTACTATGATAACGTCACGACGCTCAAAGAGCGAGGACGTGGCGCTATGACGGAGCATATCTATCTCCTCGTTTATCATAGCGTCCTTTTCGATATACATATCCTTACCCGGAATATATGCCTCGGGTTGATAGTAATCGTAATAGGAAACGAAATACTCCACCGCATTTTCAGGAAAGAACTCGCGAAATTCACTGCAAAGCTGTGCGGCAAGAGTTTTATTGTGAGCGAGAATGAGAGTAGGACGGTTTATCTCGGCAATAACGTTAGCCATCGTAAAGGTCTTACCCGAACCCGTTACTCCGAGCAAGGATTGCATCATTTTTCCACTATTTATTCCATCAACGAGTGCCTTTATTGCCTCGGGCTGATCTCCCGTAGGCTTA
>JAZNES010000215.1:0-5635 GCA_045588755.1 Eubacteriales bacterium
GTTGTGAGCACGTAAGGGCGGAGCAAGGGCTGCGAGAGCTATCCCTAAAATGTAAGGAAAGCTTTGGGAAAGTCTGAAAACCTTTTCTCGAAAAGGTTTTCAAAAAATCTTAACGCAATCTAACTCCCCGATAAATCCCAATTTGTTGATGAATTAATACAAAATAAAAAAGTGTCGGGAAACCCGTGAAGGTGTTTTCCGACACTTTTACGTTATGCCTTATAAGGATGAGCCGCGGCTTCTTCCTTCATTTTCTTGATAACGTCGCCTGCCTTCTTTGCGTTGAAAACTGCAGAGCCTGCGACGATAACGTTAGCTCCTGCCTCGGTAGCCATACCTACGTTATCGGCAGTAAGGCCGCCGTCGACCTCTATATCGATCTTGATTCCGTGCTCGTCGGCATACTTTCTTATCTTATGTACCTTCTCGAGCATATCGGGCATCATCTTCTGACCGCCAAATCCGGGCTCAACGGTCATGACGAGGAGCATATCAAGGTAAGGAAGCATATCGTATATTGACTCTGCGGGAGTAGCGGGCTTTATAGAAAGGCCTGCCTTTGCTTCCTTCGAACGAATGTATTTTACTACCTCAAGCGGATCTTCACAGCTCTCGTAGTGAATAGTTACGATATCCGCGCCTGCCTTGAGAAAGTCATCAACGTATCTCTGGGGCTCGGTTATCATAAGATGCACGTCAAAAATGAGCTTACTTGCTTTTCTGAGCGACGAGATCATAGGAGCGCCAAAGCTTATATTAGGAACGAATATTCCGTCCATTACGTCAAGGTGAACGTAAGCCGCGCCTCCCTTTTCTATTCTTTTGAGCTCATCTCCGAGCTTTGCGAAGTCGGCAGCGAGCACCGACGGTGAAACTATAAACATAATTTTTCTCCTTTATTTTTTTCAGACGCTTTGACCAAAGCGCCAAATATTTCATATTATACTAACGTGGAAATATAAATGGCTTTGTGTTGGACGGGACGTAAAAAATCAAAGGCTGTGAGAGTATTTTATCCGACACGATACCATTGTGCAGAAACGGCAGTACGTCATAACGCGTTGTGTCTACTGCCCTTTCTGTTGAAGCTCTCTGCGAAAAAGCTCAAATATTGTCGATAAGGCAAACTGCGTGAGCCGCCATTCCAAGCCCCTCACCCGAAAATCCGAGTCCCTCTTCGGTAGTAGCCTTAACACTTACACAGGAAAGCTCTGCGTCAAGTGCCGCCGCTATATTTTCTCTCATTTTCAAAATGTACGGTGAAACCTTCGGTGCTTGCGCTATCAAGGTAGCATCGACGTTCATCACCTTGTATCCGTTCTCCGAGAGAAGCTTTGCCACTTGTCTGAGAAGCACGAGGCTATCTGCGTCCTTGAAGCTTTCGTCGCTGTCGGGAAATATCTTTCCTATATCGCCAAGCGCCGCCGCCCCGAGAAGCGAGTCGGCAACAGCGTGCAAAAGCACGTCGGCATCGGAATATCCGAGAAGTCCCCTTTCGTATTCTATCTCGACGCCGCCAAGCACGAGTCTACGTCCCTTTGCGAGTCTGTGAACGTCATATCCGTGACCTATTCTCATCTCATTCCTCCAAAGACTTTTTGACCCCGAAGCGTTCCTCAAGCACGCCCTTGGCAATAGCCATATCCTCTTGGGTCGTTATCTTGATATTGGTGCTTCCGCATTCTACAAGCTTTATCTGATGTCTTACGTACTCGACGAGCATATTGTCGTCGGTCACCTCGTATCCGTCCTTCATAGCAGTGTATGCTGCCGCGCGGTAAAGCTTGGTCTTAAAGACCTGCGGAGTCTGTGCGAGCCACACGCTTTTTCTATCTGCGGTCGAATCGATAAAGCCCTTTTTGTCCGATATCTTTACGGTATCGGTAGAACGGTGAGCCGCTGTCGCCGCACCGTATTTATACGCCGCGCGGCAGACCGAATTTATCTGTTCGGGCGTCACAAGACATCTTACACCATCAGATATCGCAACGTATTTCGACTTCGAGCTTATAGCATCAAAGCCGTTGAGAACAGATTCCTGTCTGCTGTCCCCACCCGTCACTACCGCACTAAGCTTTGTGATATTGTAATTATTGCAAAGCTCACGGTAAAATTCTATCTCGCTTCTCTTAGCAGCTACGATTATCTCGTGTATGCACTCAGAGGTCTCAAACGCCAAAAGAGTATGCACTATGACGGGAATACCGCAGACCGACGTCATCTGCTTTGTCAGCGTTCCGTCAAAGCGAGTCGAGCTTCCGCCCGCCGCTATTATCGCAGAGGTGAAATTTTTGGGGTGAGGCGAGCCTGATATCGCTCTGAGCACACCAGCGATCTTATTTACGCACATACAGTGCCCTCCGTGAATTTAATTTTTTTCCTCTATTTCCTTGACCATAGCAAGTCTTGTAACGTGATTGCCGCTATTGAGATATTCGGCGTCAAGAAACGCGTCTATAAGGTCAAGAGCAAGTCCAAGGCCTACGACTCTCTCACCAAAGCAAAGAATATTGGCGTCGTTATGCTCTCTTGTAAGCCTTGCCGAGAAGGTATCCGAGCAGCAAGCCGCGCGTATTCCCTTGTGCTTGTTTGCCGCAATAGACATTCCTATTCCCGTGCCGCAGATAAGTATTCCTCTCTCGCACTCGCCCGAAAGCACCTTCTGACAAGCCGCCTCGGCATACTTGGGATAGTGGCAGCTGTCTGCCGAATAAGTACCGACGTCAACGCACTCGTAGCCCTTGTCGGTGATATGCTTGATTACGGCATTCTTTATACTAAAGCCTGCGTGGTCACATCCAACTACTATTTTTTTCATCTAAAAACCTCTTTATATATTACAAATTATTGTTTTTTTCAAGTCGCTCTCTCTCGGCTTGAGAAAGTCGCAGATAAGTCGGGCAAAGCGAGGCGTCATCCCCTCTTACTCCCTCTCGGTATTTGGCAAGTGCCACCTGAGAGACCGAATATCCCGACTGATATCTGAGTCTTTCGTCAGCGACGATAGGCTTCGTCGTCTCGAATTCATCAAGAGCCACCGATATCCCGTCGCCGCAAAGATATATATCCTCGCTGTATTCAGAAAGAATCGTGTCAAGCTCCTTTGCCGATATCGCACAATCTTCTCTGAGTCTTGTCAGCCTTTCTCCATCAGAGGAAAAGACCGCCGTATAGACCTGAGAGCGTCGCGCATTCATAACGGGACAGATTATTCCCTTATATCCTTTGAGGTTGTAAGCAAGTGCCTCAAGAGTCGAGACTCCTATGCAGTCCTTCTCGCGTCCGAAGGCAAGTCCCTTGATCGTCGCCGCTCCTATACGAACTCCCGTAAACGATCCGGGGCCCGCGGAGCAGGCAAAAAGGTCAATATCATCTGCGCAGACGTCGAGCATCTTAAACAGAGCCTCAACCATAGGCAGTAAGGTCTGACTGTGCGTGTTTCCGTTATTCAGTGTAAGCTCGGCTATAAGCCTTTCGTCCTCGGTAACCGCTACCGATGCCGTGGTCGCCGTACTGTCTAAGGCAAGTATTCTCATAATTATCTCACTTTAATTTTGTCGGTTATTTTTTCTTTACCGCAACGCTTATAAGTCTGCTGTCTGCGTTGTCGGTGTCGTCCTTTTCTATTCTGACCGTAAAATACTCGTCGGGAAAGGCGTATCTTATATTCTCGCTCCACTCAACAAGACATATCGAGCGGCCGTCAAGATAATCGTAAAATCCCGTTGAGTAAAGGTCCTCCTCGTCTGTGATACGGTAAACGTCAAAATGGAAGACCTTCTCTTCTCCCTTTTTGCCGTATTCGTTGACCAACGCAAAGGTGGGAGAACGCACGAGCGAGTCGGGAGAGATATGCGAAACGAAGCCTCTGACAAAGGCAGTCTTGCCAACTCCGAGATCGCCCTCAAGAGCTATAAATCTCGGAAGCGACTCATCTGCAAGCAGAGCTTTGGCAAGCTCCCTTCCCTCTTTTTCGGTATCCTCTACCGAAGCAGTTTTTATGCTTTTATAAAGCTCCATATCAGAAAAGTCCCGTAATATTTCCGTCGGTGTCAATATCTATCGAGTACGCCGCAGGCTTTTTGGGAAGGCCGGGCATAGTCATTATAGCACCTGTGAGCGCAACGACAAAGCCTGCACCTGCCGACAGCTTGATCTCTCGGACGTTCAGGGTAAAGCCCTGCGGTCTGCCGAGCTTCTCCGCGTCATCGGAGAGAGAATACTGAGTCTTCGCCATACATACGGGGAATTTAGAGTATTTTTCGTCAAGTGCCTCTATCTCGGCAAGTGACTTGAGAGCAGCCGCGTCGTACTTTACGTCCTTTGCGCCGTATATCTTGGTAGCGACAGCCTCTATCTTTTCCTTTATCGACATATCGTCGTCGTATATGAACTTGAATTCCGACTTCTTTTCGCAAGCCTCGACTACCTTGTGAGCAAGCTCGATACCTCCGTCGCCACCCTTTGCGAATACCTCGGAGAGTGCAAAATCAACGCCTCTTTCCTCGCATATCTGACGAAGACAAGCTATCTCAGCCTCGCTATCGCTAAGGAATCGGTTGATAGCAACGACAACGGGAAGTCCGTATTTATGAAGATTATCGATATGCGCTTCAAGATTTTCCGCACCCTTGCGAAGAGCTTCAACATTCTCGATAGCAAGGTCAGCCTTCTTCACGCCGCCGTTATATTTAAGAGCTCTTACGGTAGCTACAAGCACTACTGCAGAGGGAGTAAGTCCTGCCTTACGGCACTTGATGTCAAGGAACTTCTCTGCTCCGAGGTCTGCACCAAAGCCTGCCTCGGTTATAGTATAATCGGCAAGGTTGTGAGGAAGCTTTGTAGGTCTTACAGAGTTACAGCCGTGAGCGATATTTGCAAAAGGTCCGCCGTGAATGATAGCGGGGGTGTTTTCAAGAGTCTGCACGAGATTGGGCTTGATAGCGTCCTTCATAAGAGCCGCCATAGCGCCGTTTGCCTGAAGGTCACGCGCATAAACAGGCTTTCCGTCATAGGTGTAAGCAACAAGGATATTTCCAAAACGCTCCTTGAGGTCTGCAAGGTCTGACGCAAGGCAGAGTATTGCCATTATCTCACTTGCAACGGTTATCATAAAGTGATCCTGACGCGGAATTCCGTCGACCTTACTTCCCATACCTATGGTGATATTACGAAGCGCACGGTCATTTGTATCGGCAACTCTTGAAAAGAGTATTCTTCTTTGGTCTATTCCAAGCTCGTTGCCCTGCTGGAGATGGTTGTCGATTATTGCGCACAGAAGATTGTTAGCAGCGGTAATAGCGTGGAAATCTCCCGTAAAGTGAAGGTTGATATCCTCCATAGGAACGACCTGCGCGTATCCTCCACCGGCAGCACCGCCCTTGACACCGAAAACGGGGCCGAGAGAGGGCTCTCGAAGCGCGATTATCGCATTCTTGCCTATCTTCTTCATCGCCATACCGAGACCTACTGTTGTGGTGGTCTTTCCCTCTCCTGCGGGAGTGGGATTTATAGCGGTGACGAGTATAAGCTTGCCGTCGGGTTTCGTGCTCATCCTCTTTAAGAAGGCATCATTGATCTTAGCCTTATACTTGCCGTAAAGTTCAAGCTCGTCGTCCTCTACTCCGAGCTGCTC
>JAZNES010000216.1:0-6150 GCA_045588755.1 Eubacteriales bacterium
ACACCGCCGCCTGCACCGCCAAGAGTAAATGCGGGACGTACTATTACAGGGTATCCTATCTTCCCTGCTATAACGAGCGCGGTATGAACATCATTAGCTATATCGGAAGGAATTATAGGCTGTCCTATCTCCTTCATAGTATCCTTGAACATCTGTCTGTCCTCTGCCTTATCAATGGCACGGGCATCTGTTCCAAGGAGTTTTACGTTATGGCTTTCAAGATAGCCTTCATGAGAAAGCTCCATAGCTATAGTAAGACCTGTCTGACCGCCAAGTCCTGCAAGAATACTGTCTGGCTTTTCCTTCTCGATTATTCTTTTAACGGTCTCTACCGTCAAAGGCTCGAGATATATTTCATCAGCGAGCGCACTATCGGTCATGATAGTCGCGGGGTTAGAGTTCACGAGGACAACGTTAACTCCTGCCTCTTTAAGTACACGGCAAGCCTGAGCTCCCGCATAGTCAAATTCAGCAGCTTGTCCTATAACGATAGGTCCGGAACCAATAACGAGAACCTTTTTTATATCCTTATTAAGCGGCATTACTGTTTTCCTCCCATCATTTTAATAAAGTTATCAAAGAAGAAGAGCGTTCCTCTCTGTCCTGTCCAATTGTCAGGAATAAACTGTACTGAAAAGGCTTTGAGTTCGGGATATTCCATTCCTTCGCAGCTTCCGTCATTGACGTTTACAAAGCTTACTTTTCCGTGTTTTGTGCTATCAGATGCTACTGCATAACCGTGATTCTGAGAAGTTATATAAGTAACCGCGCCGTTAGCTTCACGAACAGGCTGATTTGCCCCTCTGTGTCCGTATTTGAGCTTATAGGTCATACCGCCGTCAGCAAGAGCCATAAGCTGATGTCCAAGAGAAATTCCAAAGATAGGACATTTACCCATAAGCTTTTTGATCTGTTCTATACAGAATACATTTTCCGAAGGATCTCCCGCGCCGTTTGAAAGAAGAATACCATCGGGCTTTCCTTCAAGTATTTCTTCTGCTGTAGTTGTAGGCGGAACTATAGTAACTCTGCAGCCTTTACTTGCAAGCGCCTTTGCGAAATCGCCGATCGAGCCGTAATTTACAAGTGTTACCTCATAAAGCTTCTCGCCGTCGGCCTCCACTACCTTAGTTTCCTGATCTGCAACAGAAAGCGCATCTTTTATCTTGAAATCCTTTATGTCATCAAGAGTTTTGGGTATCTCGCTGCAAATACAAGCGTTCATTACTCCGTTTTCTCTTATTATTTTTGTGATCTGACGGGTATCAACACCGTATATTCCGGGAATATTGTTCTTCTTCAAGAAAGTATCAAGGTCGTATTGGCTTCTGAAGTTTGAAGGAGTTTGGCAATGTTCTCTTACCACATATCCCGCAAGAGCAGGTGTTCCGACAAAATCCTCTTCGATAATACCGTAATTTCCTATCATAGGAAAGGTCTGGATAACTATCTGTCCGTAATAGGAAGGATCGGTAAGTGTTTCAATATATCCGACCGCCTGCGTATTAAAAACAAGTTCACCAACCTTTTGAAGATCTGCACCAAAGGCATATCCTTCAAATACGTGTCCGTCTTCAAGTACAAGATAAGCTTTTTTCATACAAATCCCCCTTAACCAAGACATTTAACAAGCACAGCTTTTTGAGCGTGCAATCTGTTCTCTGCTTCATCAAAAATTTCGTTTGCGTGAGCTTCGAGGACCTCGTCGGTTATTTCTTCACCTCTGTGAGCGGGCAAGCAATGAAGGACCATAGCATCCTTTGCCGCTACACTCATAACCTCGCTGTTTATCTGATATCCCTTGAATATCTTGCGGCGCATCTCTGCTTCTTCCTCTTGACCCATAGAAGCCCAAACGTCAGTATAGAGAATGTCTGCATCCTTGGCAGCTTCGAAAATATCGTCTGTACAAGTGAATTTGCCGTTCTTCTCTGCCCAAGCCATAATATCGGCATCGGGCTCATAGCCCTTAGGACAAGCTACAGACACCTCCATACCCATCTTTATTCCGCCTACGATAAGCGAGTTGGTCATATTATTTCCGTCTCCGATATAGCATAGTTTATTTCCTGCTATACCTCCCTTATGCTCTCTTATCGTCATAAGGTCAGCAAGCACCTGACAGGGATGGCAGTAGTCGGTAAGACCGTTTATTATCGGTATCTGTCCGCAGGATGCAAGAGCCTCGACTTCTTCCTGCTCAAACGTTCTTATCATAATTCCGTCAAGATATCGGGAAAGAACTCTTGCCGTATCCTGAACGGGCTCTCCTCTTCCTATCTGAAGGTCTCTTGAACTAAGAAAGAGCGCCGCTCCGCCAAGATCGTACATTCCAACCTCAAATGATACACGAGTTCTCGTAGAGGATTTTTCAAATATCATTCCCAAGGTCTTACCTTTGAGCAAATGATGCTCTATCCCATTCTTCTTTTCATATTTGAGTTGATCTGCCAGATTGAGTATCTCATTGATATCATTCTCCGAGAGATCCATAAGCTTTAATAAATGCTTCATTTTGCCAATACCTCCTTTAATATTGAAATTGCCTCTTTAAGTTCATCCATAGGAATATTAAGAGCAGGCAACAAACGTACTTTGTTTTTAGCCTTTATAACGAGAATGCCATTCTCGATACATTCGGATATAACCTCACCTGCATCGCGTTCACACTCAATGCCAAGCATAAGTCCAAGACCGCTGATGCTTTTAACACCTTTTGCAGAAGAAAGTTCATTAATTATATACTCGCTCTTTAAGCGTACATCTTCAAGTAAAGCATCGTCGATTCTTGAGAGTATGTTAAGAGCACCGGCGCAACATACGGGATTTCCCCCGAAGGTTGAACCGTTAAGTCCGGGAGTAAAGATATTTTCCACCTTTTCGGAAAGCATCGTCGCGGCAATAGGAAGTCCGCCTCCAAGTCCCTTAGCGGTAGTTACCACGTCAGGAAGAATACCGTAATTCATATAACCGTAGAGCATTCCGCTACGACCGTTTCCAATCTGTACTTCATCTGCAATGAGAAGTAAATCTTCCTTCTTTGCAAGCTTCTCAAGCTCATTCACAAAATCTTTATTGAGAGGAAGAACGCCGCCCTCTCCCTGCACCACCTCAAACATAATAGCACAGCATTTGTTTGAAGCAACGAGCTCCTTAACACTCTCGATGTCGTTAGCTCCTGCATAGACAAATCCGGGAGTCATAGGTGTAAAATCCTTATGAAATACATCCTGTCCTGTTGCCGAAAGCGTGGTTATCGTTCTTCCGTGAAAACTATTGACAAGAGTTATTATCGTCGTATATTCCTCGCCTTTATTGTCCGTTCCGTATTTTCTCGCAACTTTGATAGCGCATTCGTTCGCCTCAGCGCCTGAATTTGAGAAAAATACCTTCTTAAGTCCTGTGCGCTTACAAAGCTGCTCTGCCAAAAGCGCGCAAGGCTCGCTGTAATAAAGGTTAGAGGTGTGCTGTAATTTAGATAGTTGCTCGCATACAGCGCTTATCCATTCGGTATCGGAGATACCAAAGGAGTTTACCGCTATACCCGTAGCAAGATCTATATATTTTTTACCATTCTCGTCGTATACTACAGATCCTTTTCCGTGAGTGAGCGTCAAAGGGAATCTGGCATATGTATTTGCAATATATTCTTGATCTTTTTCTTTAATATTCATAGTTATTACCCGATACAAACATTGTACCTATGCCCTCGTCGGTAAGAGTTTCTATTAAGATTGAGTGAGGAATTCTTCCGTCGATTATAAACACCTTTTTAACGCCGCGTCTTATTGCCTCGGTACAACAGTTTACCTTGGGTATCATTCCACCGCTTATTATTCCCTCTTTTACAAGATTGGGGGCATCACTGACGCACATCTTTGAAATGAGCGTTGATGGATCGTCCTTATCTCTGAGAATACCTGCTATATCGGTCATAGATATCAGACTCTCTGCTTTTACACTTGCTGCTATTCTTGCCGCGGCAGTATCTGCATTTATGTTATATACGTTACCGTCATTGTCATATCCAACCGTTGAAACTACGGGAATATATCCCTTTTCAAGAAGATCAAGTATAGGCTGCACGTTAACGTCGGTTATATTTCCTACAAAGCCAAGCTTTTCGTCGAGCTTTTCAGCCTTTATCATATGACCGTCAATTCCGCAAAGACCTATTGCCTTTCCGCCGTTATTCTGGATGAGGTTTACAAGATTCTTATTTATTTTTCCCGCAAGAACCATCTGAACTATATCTACGGTCTCCTTATCGGTAACACGAAGTCCGTCAATAAACTCGGTCTTCTTGCCTATCTTTGATAGCATTTCGGTAATTTCAGGTCCACCACCGTGAACGAGAACGACTTTGATACCTATAAGAGACAACAATACGATATCTCCCATAACCGCTTGCTTAAGCTCCTCGTTTATCATAGCGTTTCCGCCATATTTGACAACGATGATCTTGTTGCAGTATTTTTTGATATAAGGTAATGCTTGTGTAAGTACGGCTGCTCTCTGCGCAGTAGTAAGTTTATCACTCATATAAACATCCTCACATTTATTTTTAATTATGTTCTGTAATCTCCGTTGATCTTTACGTAATCGTATGTAAGATCGCATCCCCAGGCAATTGCTTGTCCCACGCCTTCCTTGAGGTCGATGCTGATAATTATCTCATTCTCGAGAAGTATCTCCTTAGCTTTTTCTTCCGAGAAATCAACTCCCGAACCATTACGGCAAACGAGTATACTTCCTTTACTCGAAGAGAAGGTAACGTCAATAAGGTTTACGTCTACATCTGCTCCGCTGTAACCTATTGCACAAAGAACTCTTCCCCAATTCGCGTCAGCGCCAAACATTGCCGCCTTAAACAAAGATGAACAAACAACAGATTTTGCAACTGTTTTTGCAATATCCGTATCCTTACCTCCCGACACTCTGCATTCGAGAAGCTTAGTTGCTCCCTCTCCGTCAGCCGCGATCATTCTGCAAAGATAAGATGTGACCTTGCGGAGAGCTTCGCAGAAAATGCGATAATCCTCATTTTCAGAATCTATAAGCTTATTACCTGCCATTCCATTGGCAAGGATACTGACCATATCGTTAGTAGAAGTATCTCCGTCAACGCTTACCATATTGAAGGAGGTCTTTACATCCTCCGAGAGCGCCTTTGACAGCATCTTTGACGATATAGCACAGTCGGTAGTAACGAATACAAGCATAGTAGCCATATTCGGATGTATCATACCGCTTCCCTTTGCGATGCCGCCTATCTTACAAAGCTTGCCTCCGACCTCAAATTCAAAAGCTATCTCTTTGAGCTTTACATCGGTAGTCATAATACCCTGAGCTGCCGCTTGGCTATCATTGCCAAGCGTCTTAACGAGAGACGGGATACCCTTCCTTATAGGATCTATATCAAGAGGCTGACCGATAACTCCGGTCGAAGCTACGATAACGTCATTCGAAGATATTTTAAGCTCCTGTGCAAGCAACTCACACATCTGAGTTGCTATCTCTATACCGTTTGCGTTACAGGTATTAGCGTTTCCGCTGTTGCATATGACCGCCTGAGCAAATCCATCTGATATATTGTTTTTAGTAACGGTAAGAGGCGCACCTTTTACCAAGTTAGTTGTATAGACCGCAGCGGCTGCGGCTTTACTTTCGCTAAAAATAAGAGCTAAATCCTTTTTAGTCTTATTTTTTCTTATTCCGCAATGTACACCGCTTGCGAGAAAGCCCTTAGCGGCGCAAACGCCGCCTTCAATTTTTTTCATAAAATATTCCTTTTCTTATAAGACAAGACCTTTTGTACGGTCAACGCCTAATACTATATTCATATTCTCTATTGCAGCTCCCGAAGCACCTTTACCGAGATTGTCGTAACAAGCTATCAGCAATATGCGATCTTCGTTTCCTGCGACAGTTATCTTCATAGTATCCTTGCCATAAAGCTCGTGGGCTGAAATAAATCCGCTATCTCCAACGTTTTCGCTGTACGATACAATGGAAGTATTATAAATATCCGCATAAAGCTCTTTTATATTTTTTAAGCTGTTTCCATTTTTTAGCTGGCTTGCAAATATCGGTACGGTAACAGTCATACCGCTATAAAAATCGGATACTATCGGACAAAAAACGGGAGCC
>JAZNES010000217.1:0-2691 GCA_045588755.1 Eubacteriales bacterium
TGTAAAGATCACCGGTTTCGGTGGCTTTGAGGTTAAGGATCGCGCAGCAAGAACCGGCAGAAATCCCAAGACCGGTGAGGCAGTTGAGATTCCCGCTTCCAAGTACGTTGCATTCAGCGCAGGCTCTGCTCTTAAGGAAAAAGTTAACGGCTAATGCGACTCGACAAATATCTGAAAGTTTCAAGAATTATCAAAAGGCGTACGGTAGCTAACGATGCTTGCGACTCGGAGCACGTCACGGTAAACGGCAGGCCTGCCAAGGCGTCATACGACGTTAAGGAGGGCGACGTTATTGTAGTCAGCTTCGGGCAGAGAACTCTCAAGGTCAAGGTTCTTGACGTGAGAGAGCACGCGGCAAAGGCTGATGCCGCATCGCTTTATGAAGTAATTGAATAATCGGAGAAACCTCCGCATATATTGTACAAAGATATGTGCGGAGGTGTTTTTTTGTGGGTACGGGTGTTTCGAGCCACGGCTTTTCATCGAGTGGCAGAGAGGGAATTGATATAGGCGGTGTTTTGAATGTGGTAAGCTTTGATGATAGAGGAGTCGTGCTTGAAACCTCTTCGGGAAGTATGGCTGTTGAGGGAGAAGGATTGCATATTACCGTGCTGAATATCACCGACGGCAGGGTGTCGGTTGAGGGAAGAATAAACGGAGTTTATTATTTTGAGGAGCGTCAGAAGTCAAAGAGAGGACTTTTCGGTAAGAGAAATGATTGATCTTTCGCAAGGAGAGCTGGCTCTTTTGCTTGTGCGCTCGTTTACGTCGGGGATTTTGCTCGGACTTACATACGACCTGCTTCGAGCCTTCAAAATGCTCTTGGGTGTGGAATACGTCGGCGGAAATGGGAACAGTAAGAAGAACAAGGCCGAGAAGGGTTTGTTATTTGCGGTCACATTCTTGACAGACCTTCTTTTCTTTACGGGGGCGGGTTGTGTGGCAATATTTTTGGCTTATGCCGATGGCGGTTTCTTTCGCGGAATGATACTTTTGGGTATGGCGATAGGTTTTTTGCTCTATTATTTTACCCTTGGCAAGCTCGTGCTGTCGGTCAACGCGAAAATCATATCTTTACTCAAAAAAACCGTTCGCAAGCTAATACCGTATCTGATTAAACCATTAAAGACCGTCTGTGGTCGCATAATTTTTCTTTACCACTTGACAATAGGCTCAATAATTGATAAAATAAAGAGTGATATAAAAAATAAAGATCACGAGGATAAAAGCGCGTCAGAAGAGCTTCCGAGCGCCGATGACACCGAGTGCGGAAAGGAAGATTTTGTTTATGTCAACGGAAAAGTGGGATACAGAAAAGAAGGCAGAGTCAGCTTTGGATCGCGTGGCAGATGACGCTCTTCCCATAACCGCAAAAAATATTAGGATATCGGTAAATAAGGGATTGTCCAAAAGCTACGCTAAGGTGATGCTGAGGGTAATACTCGTTACTCTCGTGGTAGGCTCGCTTGCACTCTTTGCGGGCGGTGTCATCAAGTACACAGAGCTTCAGAGGGAAAAGGAGTCGCTTGAATTGAAAAAGGCCGAGCTCAGCGAAGAGGTAGAGGAGTTAAAATATCTTCTTGACCACCCCATCGACGGCGAGTATATTATTCGAATGGCAAGAGAAAAGCTGGGGCTCAATCTTCCCGGAGAGATTGTCTACTATAATGATACAAACGATAAAAAATGAGAATTGCCGCGGCAATTCTCATTTTTTGATATACAAAAATTAAAGCGCGAATATCCACTCCGCTACCGTCATAGAGATCGGAATCGTAAGCACCGCAAGGATCGATGAAGTGCCGACTGTCAGCGAGGAATAGCCCGAATCCAAGTCGTAGCTTTCAGCCATCATGGTTACTGCCGCCGCTGTGGGAAGCGATGCCGCGGCGGTCACGAAGATTGCGTATTTCTGGAGTCCGTCGATCGGAATTATCGCAAGCAAAAGCTTTGAGATAAGACAGACGGTGAGCGGAAAGACAATCAATTTCACCGCGTTGAAGTAGTAGAGCTTCGGGTTAAGAAAGATCTTTTTGGGGGATTGCGTCGCAATAAGCGCGCCTATAACCAGAAGCGAGATAGGAGTGCATAGGTTTGTAAGATACTGAAGCGCGTTTGTGATAAATTCGGGAAGAGCAAAGCCTACCGAAGGATTTTTCAGCATAAACAGGATAAATCCGACAAGGCAGGGAATAGTTCCGAAATTGATGAGCGCTTTTTTCAGAGTGAGCTTTATGTCGCCTCTGCCTCGCCCGATAATTATAAGTCCCCAGGTCCAGAGAAGAATGTTGAAGCTTATAACGAGGAAGGATGCCATAAACTTTCCCGAAGGACCGAGCAACGCCTCGAAGATCGGAAATCCGATAAAGGCGCAGTTGGTAAACATAAGTCCGAATTCGGTGAGCTTTTGCTCGTCGAGATTCTTTTTGAGTGGAAGAGCAAAGGCGAATGAAATAACGGCGAGAAATGCGTGGAAAACAAATCCAAGAACCGTCATAATGAGCGCGGTTTTAAGATTTTCTTCGCTGTATTCCGCTCCTGCAAGCGAGCTTATAAGCATAGCGGGTTGACCGACCGAGAGGATCAGTCTTGAAAGCTTTTTTGATGCTACGTCGTCGATGATCTTAACCTTGCGGCAGAAAAATCCCACCGCCAGAATTATGAAAAGCGTGGAAGTCGGATCGTAGCCAT
>JAZNES010000218.1:0-2866 GCA_045588755.1 Eubacteriales bacterium
GACATACCCAGCATCGTTCAGCAACCTCATTATATCCTCGACTCCCGTTAAGGCGTGGCAATTAAATACATTATAGGGTTGTGTTGTCGTATTTTAGTAGTTTAAAATGGTTGACACCTATTTCCTTTTGTGATATAATTATTTTGGTAATAATTTACATTATTTTTGAGCGTTAAAGTATTCTATTTGTCGGTCTTTAACATTTTTTGTCGAAAACAGATCGATAAAAATATTTGTTTTTGTTATTATTTTTATGTTTTCAACATAGAATTTTAGATGTTAGGCGTATTTTAATTTGATTAAGAAAATCAGGGACGGTTTATATAGGTGAAATCTATAAGTAAAAGCAAGATAAAGGAAAAATCAGGCGATTGGGCTGCATACCTTTTCCACGAGGGAACAAATTACAGATCCTACGAATATCTTGGTGCGCACAAAACTGATAAGGGCTATCTTTTCAGAGTATGGGCACCTGACGTTGATGCTGTTTATCTGGTGGGCGACTTTAACGATTGGGATGATTCTATGCCTATGCGAAGAGTAACCTCCGCAGGTATTTGGGAGTGCTTTGACCTTGAGGAAAAGGTATCTGTCGGCTCGTTATACAAATTCAAGATAGTCAATAAGGGAAGGACTTTTTTTAAGACCGATCCATATGGAACTTGCTTTGAAGAGCCTCCTATGAGTGCTACTGTTATCAAAGAGAGTTCATACGTCTGGCACGACGAGGCTTGGCTCGCCGCGAGAAAGAGCAATGCATCGCTCTTTTTTGAACGCCCCTTGAATATATATGAGCTTCATCTAGGTTCGTGGAAACGTCATGAAGACGGAAGCACTTATTCTTATAAGGAGCTGTCCGCGGAGCTTCCTGAGTACGTAAGGAAGATGGGATATACCCATGTTGAGCTTATGCCCGTTATGGAGCATCCTTTTGACGGCTCATGGGGATATCAGGTATGTGGATATTATGCTCCCACTACCCGATACGGAAGCGCGGAAGATTTTATGGGACTTATAGATGCCTTTCATCAAGAGGGAATAGGTGTTATACTTGACTGGGTCCCCGCTCATTTCCCGAAAGATGCTCACGGCCTTTATGAATTCAACGGCTCGCCTCTTTACGAATACAGTGACCCTCAAAAGATGGAACACGAGGGGTGGGGAACGAGAAAGTTTGATCTTGGGCGCAACGAGGTAAGGAGTTTTCTGATCTCTAATGCGCTTTATTGGTTTGACCGTTTTCACGCCGACGGAATACGTGTAGATGCCGTTGCGGCAATGCTATATCTTGATTTTGACAGGCGTCCGGGAGAATGGACTCCAAATATATATGGCGACAACAGATGTCTTGAAGCGATAGAATTTATGCAGAAGCTGAATTCAGCCGTTAAGGAATTTTATCCCGACGTTTTGATGATCGCAGAGGAATCGACCTCGTGCTCAAATATCACGGGCTTTGAGAACGACGGGCTTGGCTTTGATATGAAATGGAATATGGGGTGGATGAACGACACTCTCGAATATGCGAAGCTCGATCCGCTATTCAGAAAGCATCATCACGAAAAGCTGACCTTTGCCATGACATATATATTTGGCGAGAGATATCTTCTTCCTATCTCTCACGATGAGGTCGTTCACGGTAAGCTATCCTTCCTTGACAGAATGCCCGGAGAATACGAGCAGAAATTTGCGGGTGCGAGAGCTTTTTATGCCTATATGATGACACACCCCGGCAAAAAGCTTACCTTTATGGGTACGGAGATCGGTCAGTTTACAGAATGGGCATACAAGGATCAGGTCGAGTGGTTTTTGCTCGGGTATGATATGCACTCAAGGCTTCAAGCCTATTTTGCGGATCTTAACCGACTCTATCTTGAAAATCCTCCTCTTTGGCAGAACGATAGCGATTGGGAGGGCTTCCATTGGTTTGATGCCGATAACAGAGATGACAGTATCCTGTCGTATCGGCGTACTGACCGAGAAGGGAACAGCCTCGCAGTAGTTATCAATTTTACACCTGTAAAACGTGAAAATTATTATTTGGGTGTCGACGTATACGGTTCGTATAAGGAGATATTCAATTCCGACAGTGAAAAATACGGCGGTACGGGTGTATCGAACAAGAGAGCGGTAAGAAGTTCAAAAATGCCGTACAATAATAATCCCTTTTCAATCAAGGTAAATATTCCGCCTATGAGCGCGGTCATATTTAAGTGCGTTAAACCTACAGATAGACCCAAAAAAGAAAAAACATCTTGCCAATAGGCAGAACGGAGGATATCGTGTTTAAGAAAAAAGAATGTGTAGCTATGCTGCTTGCGGGAGGTCAGGGAAGTCGTTTGTACGACCTTACCACGAAGATCGCAAAGCCTGCTGTCCCCTTTGGAGGAAAATACAGGATCATAGATTTCACCTTGTCAAACTGTATAAATTCGGGAATAGATACCGTAGGAGTTCTTACTCAGTATCAGCCTCTTATACTCAACGATTATATAGGAAACGGTCTGCCTTGGGATCTTGACCGTGCCTATGGAGGCGTTAAGATACTTGCGCCTTATCAGAGAAAGCAGGGTGCAGAGTGGTACAGCGGAACTGCTAACGCTATCTATCAGAATATCGAATTTATAGATAGCTTTGATCCCGAATACGTATTGATACTCTCGGGTGACCATATATACAAAATGGACTATTCAAAGATGCTTGCTTATCACAAATCAAAGGGCGCAGACTGTACGATAGCAGTTATCGACGTGCCGATCGAGGAGGCAAGCAGATTCGGAATACTCAGTACCGACGAAGAAAACAGAATAACGAAATTTGCAGAGAAGCCCAAAAATCCCGAAAGCACAAAGGCATCTATGGGTAT
>JAZNES010000219.1:0-2263 GCA_045588755.1 Eubacteriales bacterium
TAGGTGTTCAGAACGGAACTCCCTCCGATATGCTTATCTCAGACCTTAAGGCTGACGGAACACTCGGCAACGCTGAGATCATTCCTTATTCATCTCCCGCAGTTGCAGCAGCTTCTATGAATAAGCAGGACGCCGTTGTTACGGATAAGCTTACAGCTCAGCTTATCGTTGCTAACGACAGCTCTCTCAAGGCATTTGCGCTCGTTAAGGCCGACGGAACTCCCGCTGCTGAGGTTGAGGAGTACGGTATCTGCGTACAGAAGGGCAACAAGGAGCTTCTTGATGCTATCAATAAGGTGCTTGAAGAGCTTATTGCCAACGGCACTATCGATAAGTGGACAGAGGAGTATTCCGCAAAGGCTCAGGAAGTCGGAGCATGATCTGATTTAATAAATTTATAGATAACAGTGGGAGATCGCAAGGTCCCCCACTGATACTTGTTTGAGAGGAAAAATAAAATATGTTTGACAAAATAATAGACGGCTTTGTCAAAACCTTTATAGTAGAAGACAGATACAAAATGTTTCTGGACGGTTTTTGGAATACCATTCAGATAGCTTTTGTAGCCACCATTATAGGTGTCTTTATAGGGGCTATAGTGGCAATTATCCGAGTGTTTCATAAACAGACCGGAAAGCTTCGTCTGCTTGATAAGATTTGCGAGATCTATACTACGGTAATCAGAGGAACTCCCGTTGTGGTACAGCTTTTGATTACATATAATATTATCTTCGTTTGGTCAACGCGTGCCGTGCTCGTCGGTATGATAGGATTTGGTCTTAACTCGGGTGCTTACGTTGCCGAGATCATGCGAGGCGGAATAAATGCCGTTGATGTAGGACAGACCGAGGCGGGACGCTCGCTTGGACTTTCGTCCTTTGCAACGATGAAGCTTATCGTTTTGCCCCAGGCGATCAAAAACGTTTTGCCTGCGATCGGTAACGAATTTATCTCTCTTTTGAAAGAGACCTCGATCATTGGCTTCCTTGGCGTTATTGATCTTACAAAGGCGGCAGAACGCGTTATTTCCCGTACGATGAACGTTTATTTCCCGTATATTTCGATTGCGCTCGTTTATCTTGCGGTGGTATATGGATTGAGTTACCTGTTCAAGCTTCTTGAAAGGAGGTTGGCTAAGGGTGATAGATAATAATATTATTATAGATGTAAAAGGACTGTATAAAACCTTTGACGGAAAGCAAATGATCCTTCAGGGCATTACCAGTCAGATAAAGCAGGGCGAAAAGATAGTCGTTATCGGTCCGTCCGGCGGAGGAAAGTCAACCTTTCTCAGATGCCTTAATCTTCTTGAAGAGCCTACGTACGGTGAAATCTGGATAAAAGACGATCTTCTTACTCCCGTTGATCCTTATTTGCATTTCGACGTTATTGAGGCGTCAAATACTTATAGGACTTTATTTGAGGAGATGAAAAATACCGTTCCCGTTCTTGCTGATGAAGAGATAAAGAGCCTTGTAATATCGAAGATAAAGAAGGAAGATCTGCTTCGTAAGCGCGAGGGAAATGAATACAAGAAATTGATTCGTAAGTTCGAGGGCGAGCATATGGTAGATATAAATATCGCTCGTCGCAAGCTTGGAATGGTTTTTCAGCATTTCAATCTTTTCAATAATCTCACGGTTCTTCAAAATCTGACGCTTGGTCCTGTAAAGCTTAAGCTTAAGAGCAAGGAAGAGGCTGAAAAGAGGGCGATGCAGCTTCTTGAAAGAATAGGTCTTGCCGACAAGAAAGACGAGTATCCGTCAAAGCTTTCGGGAGGTCAGAAGCAAAGAGTAGCTATCATTCGCGCTCTTGCTATGGATCCCGAGGTCATTCTTTTTGACGAGCCTACCTCGGCACTCGATCCCGAGATGGTAGGAGAGGTGCTTGATCTTATGAAGTCTCTTGCGGATGATGGAATGACGATGGTAGTCGTAACTCACGAAATGAGCTTTGCAAGAGAGGTAGCTGACAGAATAATCTTTATGTGCGATGGAATTATTGCCGAGGAGGGAACTCCCGAGGAGATATTCAATAATCCTAAGACCCCGCGTCTTGCACAGTTTTTACAAAAGGTATTATAAAAAAACAACCGCAACAAGCGTTGCGGTTGTTTTTTTATCAGTCCTGCGCGTCCTCAGCGTGAACGTCTACGTTACGAACAGCGGATTTGAGGATTCTTATCTTCATACGGTCATGACCCGTTTCTATCATAACGGTCTCTTCCTTAATGCTGACGATCTTTCCTATAATTCCACCGATA
>JAZNES010000220.1:0-3458 GCA_045588755.1 Eubacteriales bacterium
GTTATGATAACGCTCGGCACAGGTGTCGGCGGTGGAATAATCATCGATAACAAGATGTACTGCGGCTTCAACGCGGCGGCAGGCGAGCTTGGCCATATCGTTATCGAGGCGGGCGGCAGACCCTGCAACTGCGGCAGACGCGGCTGCTGGGAATCCTATTCCTCTGCAACGGCACTTATCAACATGACAAACGAAAAGATAGAGGAGTGTCGCCGCGAGGGCAGAGCCTCCAAGCTTCTTGACGTTGCTCGCGTATCGGGACGCACAGCCTGCGACCTTATGCGTCAGGGCGACGAGGCGGCAAAGGAGGTATACGATGAGTATATCAGATATCTCGCAACGGGACTCGTCAATATCGTCAATATCTTTCAGCCCGAGGTAATTTCTCTCGGCGGTGGAGTTTCGGGCGAGGGACAGTCGCTTATCGACAGTCTTCTTCCTATAATAAAGAAGGAGCAGTACGGTGGCGGTATCGTAAAGGAGACCGAAATCAAGATAGCAGAGCTCGGCAACAGCGCAGGAATGATCGGCGCAGCAGCGCTCTGATATATATTTGAAACAAAAAAATCTCGGAGAAATTCTCCGAGATTTTTTTGTTTTCTTCTTTGACAAAAAGCGACAGCTTGGCATAGAATGAAATTGAGGCGTGTGCAAACAAGACGCCCGCAAAAAACTGAAAGGTGTGAACAAATGTACCAGAATGACGATTTCAAGACGCGGTGCGACAGAATGTCCTCGCCGCTTTTAGATCAGCTTTTCGGCAACAGCAACGATAATGACCGTCCTTCGCGAGCAGGCAGATGCTCCTCGTGCGAGGACAAAGCTCAAAGGTCGTCCTGTCAAACGGCCTTTGGACTTAACGGATACCCTCTCGCTATAGTCTTCTCTCCCGTACAGGAGTGGGGAGAGCTTTACGAGTGCGAGGTAGGTTTTGACAAAGGAACTATATTCAAGGAGCTCGACCTTCCCTTCCTCGGCGGCGGCTCCTGCGGATGCGGAGGTGGCAGAAATGATCGATAACAGACAGAACAGAAACTCCTCGGACTGCGGCTGCCAGGGAATAAACTGTCGCGGACTTATGAAAAAGCTCAAGGTCATAGACTTCGCTATCACCGATACCGTTCTCTATCTTAATGCCTATCCCCATTGCCAGAAGGCCCTTGAGCATTACAGACAGCTCACCGCAGAGAGAGCAATGCTTGTAGATGCGATAAATGAAAAATGCGGCCCTATGACACACCGCGACAATAAGAGCTGCTCCGAGTGGACTTGGACGAACGGTCCTTGGCCCTGGGAGCTCGATGCGAATTAAGAATTGGAGGAGAAGGTATTATGTGGATATATGAAAAAAAGCTTGAATATCCTGTCAAGATAAAGAACCCTAACCCCACCCTTGCCAAGATCATCATCAGTCAGCTCGGCGGCCCCGACGGAGAGATCGGTGCTTCTATGAGATATCTTCACCAGAGATATTCCTGCCCCTACAATGAGATAACGGGAATACTGACCGACATCGGAACCGAGGAGCTCGCCCACGTCGAGATGGTATCGGCAATACTCTATCAGCTGACAAAGGATCTTAGCGAAGAGGAAATAAAGAAAAGCGGATTTGACACCTATTTCGTAGATCATACGGCAGGTATCTATCCTGTTGCGGCATCGGGAGTCCCCTTTGATATGAAATATATTGCATCAAAGGGAGATCTTCTGACCGACATTCACGAGGACCTCGCGGCAGAGCAGAAGGCGAGAACGACCTATGATAATATCTTGCGTCTGTGTGACGACCCCGACGTGAGAGATCCTATCAAATTCCTCCGCCAAAGAGAGCTCGTGCACTATCAGCGCTTCGGCGATGCAAAACAATCAGGGTGAAGTACTCGACAATTACATAGTAAAAGCGGATAGAGATTGATTTCTCTATCTGCTTTTTTGTTTTCTTAAGACCGAAATTTTCAAAAATGGGTTAGTAGAGCATTTTTAATTTATAATTGACTTTTTCCTTTCTTATAATGTAGTCGAGGGGAAAAGAGTACAGAAAGCGTGCTTTCTGGCAACAACTCGTTAAGAGAGTTGTTGAACTGAACCAGTAAGAAACGAAGGTACAATCAAAACAAGAAAAATGCACATTCGGTGCGTAAATAATAAAATATAAGGAGTATAAAAATGCAATCTGTAAAATCTATATCAAAAGTAATTGTCCCGAGCGTCAGCACGGTAACAAAACCAAAAAACACAATTCGTGACAAAGTTAAAAGTAATCAATTTCCAAAACCTCATTACGAACCACGTGATATTGATAAATTCAATGCTTTGGATTTGATACATTTGCTTGTGTGGTGGGATGAAGATTCTCTCTTCTATAAAGATGGTTATCTCAAGTTAGTAACTAATGATAAATGTATCGTTTATTCTGAAGGTGTTTATAACAGAGAAACTCATCAAGTTTATAATGTAATAGATACCTTAAAATCGTTATATGAACTTTCTTTCCCCAAAGCTTGTTTTATCGCTAATACTTTTTTGAATATGACACACTATTCCATAAGAGAGTATTGTGAAGTTAAATATCCAAACGCTAAAAAAGCTACAATATCTTGCGACTATAATTATAACTATCTCATTGATGAAAGTCTGTTCAAACAACAAAAAGCTGATTCATTCAAAAGAGCTTATGCAGTATTACACAATCGTTTCAATATTGATAGACATATCGTTTCCGAGTTTATACATCGTGAACTGTTGATTATGGATGATGAGTATAATTTGTGCTTTCTTGGTAGGGATAATTATAATGTTATCTCGGTAAATAAGTATCTTTCAAGCAGAGATTATCTATCGGTAGAAGAATTAACGTTAAGACGAAATGCGGGTTTCAGATATGCCAATAAAGAGGAAACAGCTTATAATCTGTTTAGAAACGTTTATGTATTTGAGAACGTTATTGATTTGATGTCGTACCTTTCTTTATTCAAAATGGGTGTATTGCCTGCTATCGAAAAAGCAAGTTGCCTTATTTCTTTGAATGGACTAACCAACGGAGTATTGTATAACTTCCTTTTGGAGCATCAAGAAGTGCAAACTATATACGCTTGCTTAAACAATGATAACGCTGGGATAAAAGCAACAAAAAGCTTGTCGCACCGTGTAGTAGTGGATATGCAACCGTATTTGAGGGATTACTCTCTCAAAATGGGTTATGTCAAAACGTGGAATGAAATGCTTGTCAAAGAATCGAAAAAATAATTCAAAATTCGACAATCTTGAGTTATAGTCTCGACAAAGGTATTATAGAATATAATAATCAATGGTGGATCGCCATTATTGATAGTAAGGTTTGCGAAATAGAAAGGTGGCACGCTATGAGATACCCCTTATATATGTTTTTTGATTTCTTTTTCCTTTCCTTTATTCCTAACATAGATTTAGCCATACATAGCGTGTCGCCCCCGAAAGGG
>JAZNES010000221.1:0-6595 GCA_045588755.1 Eubacteriales bacterium
GTTATAGACAGTCACTTTGACGTTCTTTACGTAACTGCGGCGGGAATGATAGGCGATTTTGAATACCGACGTTTCGGAAACACCGCAATAGATGGCGATGCGGGCGATACGTCAAGGTATTATTCGGCAGATCTTCTTATAATCGACGATCTCGGAACCGAGATAAATAATCAGTTTACCGTTTCCTGTATCTATGATATTATAAACTCACGTATAATGGCGCGCAAGTCGACTATAATAAGCACCAATCTTACCAATGAGGAGATAGCAAAGCGTTATTGGGACAGAATCACGAGCAGAGTTTTCGGCGAATACATACCTCTTATCTTCGGCGGGACCGATATAAGAAGACAGAAGATAGCAAGACCGCGAGCAAAGCAGGATAAAAAATAAAAAATCTGAATAAAAAGGATATACACCCGAAACAATAAGGGTGTATATTTTTTTATGGGAGAATTTTATTATGGAAACAAAAAACACCAACCATACAGTAGAGCTTCTTGACAGTATGTATAAGAACGTAAAGATGGGCTCGGATTCTATCATCAATCTTATGCCAAAGGTAAAGGATGAGTCTCTGCGCACCGAAATGACAGCCGAGCTTGCTCGACTTGAGGATTATTCCTCGAAGATCGGAGATATGCTTCACGAGGCGGGTTGTAAGCCCAAAGAGGAGAATGTCATGACCAAGATGGCATCAAAAATGGGAGTAGCTATGAACACGATGATAGATTCTACCTCAAGTCATATCGCACAGATGATGATGGAGGGATACACTATGGGTATTTCAGATATGACCAAGGATATAAGACAGTATGAGAACACTATGGCATCGGAAAGCTCCCTCAAGCTTGCAAGAGATATAGTCAGCTTCGAAGAAGCTTGCTTTGAGAAAATGAAAAGCTATCTTTGAGAATAAAAGGCATATATCTTGGAAATAATTTTGATATAAATTTATTTTGGAGGTTTGTTTATAATGGCACAGATAACAGCAAAGGAGCTTGGGGCTCTTTCCGATCTTATGAGTATAGAAGAGAATTTGGTAGCTAAATATAATTTTTTTGCTACACAGACGACCGATACCGAGCTTAAGGTCAAGTACGAAGAAATAGCTATGCGTCATCAGAGACATTACGATGAGCTTTTGTCAAAATTGAAATAAAGGAGAAATTTTTATGAACAACACAAATACAAGCTGCTTTGACGATAAAGCAATAGCGATGGATCTTTTGAATTCCCAGAAGGCTATGACGGGGAACTATAATAATTTCCTTTGCGAGAGTGCAACTCCCGAGGTAAAAAGCGCCCTTAGCGATATACTGAGCGACGAGCATAGAATACAAGAGGAGCTTTTTGTAGAGATGAATGCAAAGGGTTGGTATCCCACCCCCAAGGCGGAGGATACAAAGCTTAGCGAGGCAAAGACAAAATTCGAGAACGCAAAGCTTTCTATGTCGTATAAATAAGAAAAGCTCAGACGGTTTTTACCGTCTGAGCTTTTCTGTTATTCTTCGGCAGGGCTATCCTCGATATTGCTATTGTCGAGTACAGTGTCTTGCTCGGCTTTCTTTTCCTCTCGCTCTTTTTTGAGTTCTTCCGCCTTTTGACGAAGAGATCTGATATTTTCGTGCAAAGAATCAATAAGAGAGATGGCTTCGGATATCTTTTCAGCCTGAGATTCCGAAGTTTTGAGCTGCTTATAGGTAAGCTTTCCAAGAGCCTCATATGCTGACGAAAGCTTGACTTGCTCTACTTTTATTTTTATTGCTACAGAAGCACTGTCGGCAAGCTCACCCGTTTTTTTGATAGCCTTGCTCGCTAAATTTCCCATATCGTTTTTTATTTCATTCCAAGATGCCATTTTTTTGACCTCCTAAATATTATAACAATAACATTATACACAATTACGACTTATTTGTAAAGCAAAAGGATAAATTTTTTTATTTTGGGTAAAATATTTTCAGAAATATTATCGGGAGGTAGCGCGTGAACATAGATAAAAAAAGCTACAAAAAATATGCGCAGGCAAGAGCGCCGAAATCTTGTTTATTAAAAAATTCTCTGAAAGCTTTTTTGGTCGGAGGTCTTATATGTAGTATAGGAGAAGGACTTATGCAGATATATACCAATATATGCAAGGTTCCCAAAGAGGAGGCAGGCACGCTTACCTCGGTAACTCTTATATTTATTGCCGTCGTGCTGACTGCTCTCGGTGTGTTTGACAATATAGCCAAGCACGCGGGGGCGGGAACACTTGTGCCTATAACGGGCTTTGCAAACTCGGTCGTCTCTCCCGCCATAGATTCTCGATCGGAGGGTTTTATACTCGGTGTCGGAGCAAAGATATTTACCGTCGCAGGTCCCGTATTGCTATACGGAACGCTTGCAGGGGCGGTTTACGGAGTTATTTATTGGATATTGAATATCTAAACAAAAAATCCGCAGTCAAAACTTTGACTGCGGATATCTTTTATTTTTGAGGATCAAGGTATTTCCAATAAGATACTATGTAATTTATACCTGACCAAAGCGTCATAACTACCGAGAAGATAAGGGTAGCAAAGGAAAGGGGAAGGATAGTGCCTACCGCATAGTCAAGGGGCGAGCTTGCAAAATGATCGAATATCTTTACGAATATATACTGAACTACAGGCTCAAGGAATACGGTAGATACTGCTACTATCTGTGAAACGGTCTTTATCTTTCCAAGGCTGTTAGCCGCAATTACTATGTTTTGTCCCGTTGAGACGACGAGTCGCATAGAGGTGACGGCAAGCTCTCTGAATACTACTATGATGAGAGTGAAGAAGATAAGAGTTCTTAAAGGCGAAAGCTCTTGCTTGTAAAGTATAATGAACAAAGCGCCGATGACCATAAACTTGTCGGCAACAGGGTCAAGGAATTTGCCGAAATCGGTTATAAGACCTCTTTTTCTGGCTATCTTTCCGTCAAACATATCGGTAAGAGCAGTGCCAATAAAAAGTACCGCACAGATAAAGTTTGAAAGATAGGGATTTATGACGGTACTCGGAAGTATTCCGAATACGAGTATTATCGGAACTAAAAACAGACGGATAACGGTAAGTCTGTTTGGGAGATTCATTTTCATAGTGTCCTCCTGTCCCCGAAGGGTGAGATAGATTATTTGTTTTTGGAAATTGCGCGTCCTACGAGGTCGTAATCAAGCACACTTCGTACCTTTACCTCTACGAATTCGCCGCTCGATATCTTTTCATCGGAACGGAAATATACCTTTCCGTCGATCTCGGGCGCATCTGCCGTGCTTCTGCCAAAATAGGCTTCACTTACAGCGTCGTAATCCTCGCAGAGCACGGTAATAGTCTTTCCTATCATAGACTGATTTCTCGCGTCGGATATAAGCATCTGCTCGCGCATAAGGATATCGGCTCTGTCAAGCTTTACCTGTTCGTCTATCTGATCGGGCATATCGTAGGCAGGAGTGTCCTCCTCGCGAGAGTAGGGGAATGCTCCCGCACGGTCAAATTTTGCTTCCTTTACGAACTCGCAAAGCTCTGTGAAATCCTCCTCGCTCTCACCGGGGAATCCGACGATGAAGGTGGTTCGTATCACGATATCGGGTATCTGTTTGCGAAGCTTTGAGATAACGTTCTTTATAAGTTTACTGTCGCCGTGGCGGTTCATCGCCTTGAGGATTTTATCGCTTATATGCTGTATGGGCATATCGATATATTTAAGTATTCTCGGATTGTCACGTATCTCGGCGATAAGCTCGTCGGTTATCTTGTCGGGATAGCAGTAGAGCAGTCTTATCCAAGGAATATCCGTTGCGTCGGGTATCGCTCTGAGGAGCTCGGCAAGCCTGTATTTTCCATAGATGTCCTGACCGTATCTCGTGATGTCCTGCGCTACGACGGTAAGCTCCTTAACGCCAAGAGAATCAAGCTCCTTGGCTTCCTCAACTATATTTTCAATAGTCCTGCTTCTGAAAGAGCCTCTGATAGAGGGAATAGCGCAGTATGCGCACTTATTGTCACACCCCTCAGCGATCTTTATGTATGCCGCATATTCGGGCGTTGTAAGTATTCTCTCGCCTCCGAGTCTTACCCCGTTTTTATCCTCAAAGGAGGAGTATTTTTTTCTCTTTGCGACCGACTCGATAGCCTGTACTATATTATGTATGCTTCCTACGCCGAGAAGGGCGTCGACCTCGGAAAATTGCTCGAATATCTCCTCGCGGTAACGCTCGGCAAGACAGCCCGTTACTATGATGGCCTTGAGAGAACGGTGCTTTTTGAGCCATGCTATATCAAGTATATTATCTATCGCCTCACGCTTAGCGCTTTCTATAAAACCGCAGGTGTTTATAATAACTATATCTGCCTCGGTCTCGTCGGGAGTGATATCGTATCCTGCCGTAGCGACCTCGTGAAGCATTACCTCGGTGTCAAGCTGATTTTTTGGACAGCCGAGCGAAACAAAACCAATTTTCATGAGTATCTAAACCTCGTTTAGCTTTATTAAAAGATTTTACCAACCTATATAATAACATATTTATATACCTATGTCAATAGAAATGAAGGCTGGCAAACAAAGAGAAGTTATGCAAATATTTTGACAAGCTGACTTGCTGTGTCAGCCATAGCGTCGGGAGAGAGCTTTTTGAGCATTTCGGCATCTCTGTATCCCCAAGTGACTGCAACGGAGAACATTCCCGCATTTTTTGCGGTCTTGACGTCAACGTCGCTGTCGCCTATAAAGGCACATTCACAAGGTGTCAAGCCGAATTTATCGCATATCATAAGCGGAACTGTCGGATCGGGCTTTATAGGAAGCTCGGTCTGTCCTTGCGCAAAGGAAACCACACCCTTTGGCAGAAGCTGCTCGGCAAGAGCCTTGACGAAGGGATCCTGCTTGTTTGAAAGTATAGAGATAAGATATCCACGCCTTTTGAGCTCAGCAAGCGCCTCGGGAATGCCCTCATAGCACTCCTTGGTATCAAGATAGGTAACAGAATACATATCGCAGTAATTTTGGTATATCTCGGCAAACAGTTTTTCTCCGTTTTCCCCCGAGAAAGTACCCTCGGGGCAAGCACGACGTATAAGATTTTTTGCTCCATTGCCAACCATATCCCTCACAGAGTCGTAATCATGCTCGGGAAATCCGTAATGCCTCATAGTAAGATTAAGGCCGTGCTTTATCGCCTCAATAGTGTTGGCAAGCGTGCCGTCGAGATCGAAAATAAGTAATTTTATCATTTTATTCTCCATTATTCAGATGTTTTTCCCGATACTACGAGAATAGAATTCGAAACCTTTCTGGGAGAGCCGTCAGAGGGCGAATTCATAACGTTATAGCTATTTCCGTCGCGTATTACCATCGTTGACGAGCCACCGCCGTCAAGGTTCATAGCTGTCTCTGCTCCCATAGATATCATAAATCGTGCGCACATACCAAGAGATGCACCGTTAGAGTGAGAGTACTGACGGCCGTCGATAACGGCAAGGATTATAGTTCCGTCCTCCCGTATTCCTACCATAGTGCGTGGGTGATGTGTATCACCGAAATAAGTACCCTCGTCAAGATCGTTTGGAACGCCGTGCTTTACTATAATATCAGAGCCGCTGACAACGGTCCTGTATTTGCTTTTGTCGGCATTTGAGCCGTTTTCGTGTATTTCCAAGTGACCGTCCTTGGTAAAGCCGCAGTACGGTCTTAGCTGAGAGTCCTCAATTACGACCTTGCCTTCTTTTATTGCAAGCCCGATAGGTCTGTAGTTGGTATCGATTGCAAAGAAATCTCCGTTAACTCCTGCGATAACGTCAACCCCGTTACTTACAGCAGAGCTCATATGTCCTACCACGCTTTGTCTTATGGAAGGATCGGGACGCGGATCGTAGGAATCGTTACCGCTTCCCATATAGAGAGAAGCCTTAGAGGGATCGACGAGGAGAATATAAGCCTTGTACGGACGGTTGTTATCTCCCATATACTCCTGATATATATAAGTCACTCCGTCCCGTATAGTTTTTTCTTCCTCGTGAGTGAGTGACCAGTTAGGCAATCCCTCGTATATCTTTTCATAATCGAAAAGCTCAATATTTTCAGACGGTAGGGAAATAGAGAAGGAGGAGTCACTTTCCGATATGGCAGCGTCTTTCTTGAGCTTGGTCAAAAGCTTCTCGTAGTAGCTATTTTCAGAGGCACCTGTATATATAATGACACTTGACTTCTCTTGCGAGAACTTCATTATAGCGCCTTCGCGGTCGAGCTCGTATTCCTTCTTTCCGTCCAGAGAAAAGCTGTCAACGCATATAACACCGCGCTCACTTCCGTCAAGATCGGAATTAAGAACTATCGGTATATAAGCACCCGAATATGAGCCGAAGAACTCAAGGAAGGTCTGCGCGGCATACATCGAGTTTTGATTAGGTATAGCGATAACGAAGTCCTCTATATCAACGCCGTTTAAGGTAAGGTCGTTATATTTATACTCGTCCCTGTAGGTGTACGAAAAGCCAACGTTTATTCTCTTGATGTCGGCTTTTTTGCTGTCCTTGTCATAAGCGAGTACGTCTATGCAAAATTTTTTAGCTGCCTCAAGAGTAGCCTT
>JAZNES010000222.1:0-2412 GCA_045588755.1 Eubacteriales bacterium
AATTCCGGACGAGGAAAAGGTCGCTACCTACAGTAAGATAAACGACTCTCTTTGGAAGGCACTTGAGAGAGGTGAAATAGAGAAAAACATTCTTCTTTATAAGCGTTTCGAGCTTTTCTGTGAAGAATACGGGTTTGTATGCGATCATGTAAAAATGGCTCAGACCTATATGAATAATCTTTCTCAAAAAGGACATTTCCTCGAAGGAGCTAAGGAGCTTTGCGAAAAGCTGTGCGGAAAATTCAAAATGTATATAGTTACTAACGGCGTTGAATTTATCCAAAAAGGAAGATATAAAGCAAGCGGTATAATGAAATACTTTGACGGTGATTTTATATCGGGTGTTATCGGATATGAAAAGCCGAGTGTAAAATATTTTGAGCACGTTGCAGAGCATATTCCCGATTTTGATAAAAGCCGTACTATTATAATCGGTGATTCTCTCACCTCTGACATAAAAGGAGGAATAAACTTTGGAATAGATACCTGTTGGTATAATCCCGCTCACAAGCAACTGCCCGACGGTATGAATATTACCTACAATACCCATAGCTTTGACGAAATATACGAAATATTGACCTGTGAAAGCGAGAACTGACTATGTCCTTACTGACAAGTTTTTTTGACGAAAATAAAATTGAATACGTCGAAAAGTTAAAGCTGTCTGAAATATCGTCCTTCAAAATAGGCGGATATGCCGATTTTGCCGTATACCCTAAAAATGAAGACCAACTCGCAAAAACGGTAGTTGAGGCAAAAAAATCAGGAATAAAATTTGAGATAATAGGCAACACCTCAAATATCCTTTTTTCCGATAACGGATATAGCGGAATACTTATTTTTACAAAGAAGATCAATAAGGCTTCAATAGATCAAACTGTTTTAAGCGCCGAATGCGGCGCAAAGCTTTCTTCCCTTGCCGTTTTAGCTCGAAGGCATTCTCTTTCGGGCTTGGAATTTGCCCACGGGATCCCCGGATCTGTCGGTGGAGCGATAGCTATGAATGCGGGCGCATACGGCGGTGAAATGGCAGATATCGTTATTTCATCGCGAATCTATGATACAGAAAAAAATGAATTTTCAATCATAGATAATTCAAAGCATAACTTCGAATACAGAAAAAGCATCTTTACCTCAAATAAAAATCTTGTTTGTATTTCTACGCAGTTCAGGCTTATCGAAGCCTCAATAGATGATATAAAAAACACCATGTACTCAAATTTGCAAAAAAGACGTGCGTCCCAACCGCTTAATCTACCAAATTGCGGAAGTTATTTCAAACGCCCAGAGGGATATTTTGCCGCAAAGCTTATAGACGATTGCGGACTTAAGGGTTATTCGGTCGGAGGGGCTTGCGTATCGCTTAAACACGCAGGATTTATAGTTAATATGGGCGGTGCTACTTCCGAGGACGTGATCGAGCTTAGCAGAAAGGTAAAGCAGATAGTCTTTGATAAATTTGGAGTTGTTCTTGAAGAAGAAGTAAAATACATAGATTAGAAAGGTAGCGACATGTCTTTTCTTGCACAAGTTAAAGCAGAGCTTATAAGCTTACCCATAAAGAAAAATTGCTGTAAAAAAGCTTTTATTGCAGGGAGTTTATTAAACTGCGATAAAGATATCAAAAACAGAATAAAAGCCACCTTTTTGAATGAGGAGGTTGCCGTATATCTCTCAGAGCTTCTCAAAACCGTATACTCTTGCGATGTACAAATAACACCCCATCAAAAGCCTGGGCGACTGTACCATAAGCTCGAGCTTAGCTCTCGCTCGATCTTTGCTACTTTGGAGGATATCGACAACGATCCCGAGCTTTCGATCTCAGAAATTCTTCCCTTCAAATGCCCTGCTTGCGAGCAAGCGTTTTTAAGAGGAGTATTCCTTTCCTGCGGTAAGCTTAATGATCCTCAGAAAAGCTATCAGCTTGAATTTAATATCTCTTCAAAAAATATAGCAAGAGCCTCAAAGCTATATAGATTTTTATCATTCTCGGGATTTGTACCCAAAATAATAAACAGAGCAAATTCAAGCGGACTTTATTTCAAAAGCTCGTCGACGATTACAGATATTCTGTATTTTATTGGAGCTGTAAGATCAAGCTTTGACTACTCGATGTTCGGAATAGAAAAGGAAATACGAAACAATGAAAATCGCGCTACTAATTGCGTGACCCAAAACATTTACAGATCTGTAAACGCCGCTCAAAAGCAGATAACGGCGATCCAGAAGCTTATTGAAAACCACAAATTTGATTCCCTGCCCGACGAGCTTAAGACAACCGCAGAAATAAGACTCGAAAATGAGTCGGCAACACTTTTTGAACTCGCGGCGCTTCACAATCCGCCAATTTCAAAATCAGGTCTTAACCACAGACTTGATAAGATCTGCAAGGAAGCAGATGCATTAAACGAT
>JAZNES010000223.1:0-5227 GCA_045588755.1 Eubacteriales bacterium
TTTATTATTCCCACCGCTATTCCGCCGCACAAGCAGATAGACGAGAGCGACGATCCTATTCATCGCCTTAAAATGTGCGAGCTTGCCTTTGAGGGCATAGACGGAATAATAATTTCCGATATCGAGATAAGAAGAGGCGGCAAGAGCTATACCTATGACACCCTTGTCGAGCTCAGCGCTCCCGATACGAGATTGTTCCTTCTCTGCGGTACAGATATGGTGCTTACCTTTGACAGATGGTATCGCTTTGAGGACATTCTGAAGCTTTGCTATCCGATATACGTAAGACGCGAAAAGGACCCTATCATTGATAATCAGATAGTTGCAAAGATAGGTGAGTATTATCAGAAATACGGCGTTATGTTCAGAAAGGTCCTTCTTGACCCGATAGATATATCGTCTACTCGGATACGCGAGCTTGTGAAAAAAAAGGAGGATATTTCGGGTATGGTATCTCCCCTTGTTGAGCAATATATAAAAGAGCACGGGCTTTACCTTTGAGGTGCATTATGAAAAAAATAATAACCGAAGAGATGCTTTTTTGCCTTCGTGAGAAAATAGTGGCTCAGCTCTCGCCAAAGAGAAGCAACCACATTCTTGAGGTCGAAAAGATGGCGGCAAGGCTTGCGCAGATATATCTTCCCGACAAGACCGATATTCTCAGAGCCGCGGCTCTGCTTCACGACCTTACCAAAGAGCTTGACGCCCACGCTCACAAAAAAATATTCGACTCTCATTCGATAGTACTTCCCGAAGAGCAATTTTTAGCTCCCAAGACCCTGCACGCGATAAGCGCGGCGGCGATAATAGAGGAGCAATATCCCGAATTTGCCGACCCCGAGATAATATCGGCGGTACGTTGGCACACGACGGCAAGAGAGGATATGACGCTTGCCGAGAAGCTTATATATCTTGCGGATTATATCGATATGTCGAGAAAATTTGAGGACTGTATCAGGCTCCGCGAGTATTTTTTCTCAATGGATACAGAAAATATGAGCGAGGGCGAGCTACTGCTTCACCTCGACAGGACTATCCTTATGTCTCTCGATATGACGATCGAGGGACTTGCACGTGAGAAAAGCTTTATAAGCGAGGATACACTTAAGGCAAGAGATTATTTTGCCTCTCAGATAAAAGAAAATTAAAGAAAAAAACAAAAACCGAATTTATACATACGGAAAAAGAGGTTTTTGTTTATGAAATTCAGATCTAAATATATTTTAACGGGCGCAACCGTGCTTCTTTGGGCAATTGCCCTCTCTCTTGTCTTTGCGTTTGCGATCGGTTCGTCCCGTGCCCGAGAAGACTCGGCGGGAGTCTTTGCCACCAACGAGGGAAGGGAGCAAAAGCGTTACAACGTTTTAATACTTGGCTCGGATAACACCTCGGGTCTTGCCGACGTTATAATGCTCGCCTCCTACGACGAGGCGACCGCGAGCGTAAACGTCGTGCAGATACCGAGAGACACCTATGCCGAGTACAGTGACGGGAGCTACAGAAAGCTCAACGGCGCAAAAAGCAAGCTTGGCGGCGAGAGAGCACTCTGTGACTTTCTCTCAAGGACGCTTTGTATCAGGATAGATCATTATATATCGGTCGAGCTTGATGCCGTCGAGGAGGCGGTCGACGGCATCGGAGGAGTTGAGGTCGACGTTCCCTTTGATATGGATTACGAGGACCCTGCGCAAAAGCTGTATATCCATTTGAAGAAGGGCAGGCAGCTGCTCGGAGGTAAGGAGGCAAGGCAGTTCGTGCGTTACCGCTCGGGCTATCTTCGCGGAGACGTCGGAAGGATCGACGCGCAAAAGCTCTTTCTTGCTTCTCTTGTAAAAAAGCTTAAATCTGACACGTCGGTCATAGATACGGCGTCTGTGGCACTCAGGATCTCTGACGACGTAAGGACCGATATGCCGATCGGCGATATGCTCTACTTTGCCGGACGCGTTGTCGGTGTGCCCTCGGAGAATATAAGATTTGTCACTCTTGCGGGAGAGGAGGCTGTCGCCAAGCGAAGCGGCGCGTCCTACTACGTAATATCCCGTGCCGCCGCTATCGAGATAGTGAACACTTATCTCGGGGGTAACGCGACCGAGGAGAGCTTTGACGAGGAGAGACGGCTGCTCAACGACGATTATGCCGAGTTCAGCAGGATATATTTTTCTTCTGCCGAATATTCGGTAAGCGATGCCAATACTCTTTGCGAAAACGGCATAGATATTCAGCGCAAAAGATAAAGAATTGCACTTGTTGTTGACAAAACGGCAACAATGCATTAAAATAGTATATAGTTTTGAAAAAATCAACGTTATTAATTATTAAAGAAGGGTGAAATTATGACCGAAAAAGAGCAGATCATGACCAAGGAGCTTCCTTCTCTTGAAAACGCATCGGCAGAGGAGCTTGCACACGCTATTGCCGACGTGCTTGATTTCAAAAAGGGATATGATATAGAGGTGCTTGCGGTTGGCGACAAGACCGTTATCGCAGAGTATTTCGTTATATGCAGCGGCAATACCTCAACGCAGATAAAGGCACTCGTTGACGAGGTGGAGTACAAGATAGGATTGCGCGGACTTTTGCCTTATCACGTAGAGGGTAAGGACAATAATTCGTGGATAGTAATGGATTACAGCCACGTTATCGTTCACGTGCTCACCAAGGAATCAAGAGAATTTTACAATATAGAAAAGCTTTACAAAAACTAAAAATAAGAGGATACTAAGATGAGATACAATCACGCCGAGATCGAAAAAAAGTGGCAGGAATATTGGGAGAAGAACGAGACCTTCAAGACTGACGTCTGGGATTTTTCAAAGCCCAAATACTACGTTCTTGATATGTTCCCCTATCCGTCGGGAGTAGGACTTCACGCAGGTCACCCCGAGGGCTATACCGCTACCGACATCGTTTCGAGAATGAAGAGAATGCAGGGCTATAACGTCCTTCACCCTATGGGCTACGACTCCTTCGGTCTTCCCGCAGAGCAGTATGCCGTTAATACGGGAAATCACCCCAACGGCTTTACTCAGGAGAATATAAAGACCTTCTCAAAGCAGCTTCGTGAGCTTGGCTTTGACTACGACTGGAGCAAGATGATAGCTACGAGCGATCCCGAGTTCTACAAATGGACTCAGTGGATATTCAAGCAGCTCTATCTTGATGGCTATGCGCAGTATATAGATATGCCTGTAAACTGGTGCGAGGAGCTTGGCACCGTTCTTTCGAACGACGAGGTCATTGACGGCAAGTCGGAGAGAGGGGGTTATCCCGTTATCAGAAAGAATATGAAGCAGTGGGTAATAGATCAGCCCGCATTTGCCGAGGCACTTCTCGAGGGACTTGACGAGATAGATTGGCCCGAGTCGACTAAGCTTATGCAGAAGAACTGGATAGGCAAGTCTACGGGTGTTGAGGTCAAATTCGATATAGTCGGCGGCGGAGAGTTCTCTATTTTCACTACCTGTATAGAAACGATATACGGTATCACCTTTATGGTGCTTGCGCCCGACGGCGAGATAGTTAAAGAGCTTATGCCGAGGATCGAGAACAAGGAAGAGGTCGAGGCTTACATAAGCGAAACGCTTAAGAAGAACGATATGGACCGCACAGAGCTCAATAAGACCAAATCGGGCTGTGAGCTTAAGGGTGTAAGCTGCATCAACCCCGTCAACGGCAGAGAAGTTAGAATGTTTATCGGCGACTTCGTTCTTGCAAATTACGGAACGGGTGCTGTAATGGCAGTTCCTTCTCACGATCAGCGTGACTTTGAGTATGCGATAGCTCACAATATAGATATGCTTCAGGTAATCGACGGCGACGACAAGCTCGGACACGTCGACGTAACCGAGAAGGCATTCGAAAAGGGAGAATATCTCGGCAAGGGATACAGACTTATAAATTCAGAGGAATTCACGGGACTTACGGTTGAAGAAGCTAAAGAAGCGATCACTTCAAAGCTTGAGGCGATGGGCGTTGCAAAGAGGACTGTAAACTACCATTTCAGAGAGTGGATATTCGCAAGACAGCGTTATTGGGGCGAGCCCGTGCCCGTCGTTCACTGCGAGGACGGAAAGATTGCCGTTCTTGATGACAGCGAGCTTCCTCTCGTTCTTCCCGAGCTTGAAAACTACAAGGGCGTGAACGGAAAAGCACCCCTTGAGAATGCTACCGAGTGGAAGGTATACGACAAGAACGGAGTGAAGGGCAAGAGAGAGACCTCTACTATGCCCGGCTCTGCAGGCTCGAGCTGGTACTTCCTGCGCTATATAGATCCCAACAACGACAAGGAGTTCGCAAATGCCGAGCTTCTTAAGCACTGGATGCCCGTTGACCTCTATATAGGCGGTCCTGAGCATTCGGTCGGACACCTTATGTATTCGAGAATTTGGAACAGATACCTTTATGATAAGGGACTTGCTCCCACGAAAGAGCCCTTCAAGAAGCTCGTTCATCAGGGAATGATACTCGGCGCGAACGGCATAAAGATGGGTAAGCGTTTCCCCGAGTTCGTAGTAAATCCGAGCGACGTTGTCCGTGATTACGGTGCGGATACCCTCAGACTTTACGAGATGTTTATGGGACCGCTTGAGGTTTCAAAGCCTTGGAGCGACGCAGGCGTTGAGGGCGCGAGAAAGTTCCTCAACCGTGTATGGACATTCTTCACCGAGCCCGAAAATCTCGTTGACGGCGATATGCCCGCGCTTGAGAAGATCTATCACAAGAGCGTAAAGAAGATAACCGAGGATTTCGAGAAGCTTGCCTTCAATACGGCGATATCTCAGATGATGATATTCGTCAATGCCGTTTACAAGGAGGGCAAGTGCCCCAAGACTTACGCCGAGGGACTTGTCAAGATGCTCTCTTGCATCTGTCCTCATATCGGTGAGGAGATGTGGTCCTTGTTCGGTCACGAGAATACCATAGCATTCGAGCCTTGGCCCACCTACGACGAGGCAAAGACGGCAGACGATACCGTTGAGATCGTCGTTCAGGTAAACGGAAAGCTCAGAGCAAAGGTAAACGTGCCCGTTGGTATGGCATCAGACGAGGTCATCGCTCTCGCAAAGGCAAACGAGGCGGTAGCCGCTTCTATCGAGGGCAAGACTGTCATCAAAGAAATCTCCGTGCCCAATAAGCTCGTAAATATCGTTGTAAAATAAAAAATAAAACCATAGGGAAAACCTTTAGAAAGGTTTTCCCTATGGTTTTTTGCAGTCAATAAATT
>JAZNES010000224.1:0-4145 GCA_045588755.1 Eubacteriales bacterium
CGGCTACCGCCATTATCACGCCCTTTAAGAACGGAACGGTCGATTACGAATCCTTCGGTAAGATACTTGAAGATCAGATCGCAGGTGACATTGACGGAATCGTGGTCGTAGGAACGACCGGTGAGGCAGCCACTCTTACGCACGAGGAGCATTGCGAGTGTATAAGGTTCACAGTCGAAAAAGTTGCGGGCAGAGTTCCCGTTATTGCGGGTACCGGTTCAAATGACACGCAGTATGCTATAGAGCTTTCACAGTATGCCTGCGACGTCGGAGCTGACGGACTTCTTCTCGTAACCCCCTACTACAACAAGGCCACTCCCAAGGGACTTATAAAGAATTTCACAGAGGTCGCCGACAAGACCAACAAGCCTATCCTTTTGTATAATGTGCCGTCAAGAACGGGCTGTAATATATCCACCGCCGTTTACAAGGAGCTCGCAAAGCACGAAAGAATAGTCGGTGTCAAAGAGGCCTCGGGCAACATAAGTGCTATTGCAGATCTTATAAACGAATGCGGCGATTACCTCGACGTATATTCGGGAAATGATGACCAGATAGTTCCTATCATGTCGCTCGGCGGCAAGGGCGTTATCTCTGTACTTTCAAACGTATTGCCCAGAGAAACTCATAATATATGCGAGCTTTGCGCAAAGAGCGATTATCCCGCCGCTGCCGCTGAACAGCTCAAGTATCTCAACTTTATCAATTCCCTTTTCTGCGAGGTCAACCCCATACCCGTAAAGACCGCTATGGGACTTCTCGGATATTGCTCTGACGAGATGCGCCTGCCCCTTTGCGAGATGGAAGATGCCACAAAGCAAAGACTTATAAACTCTATGAAGGCGCTCGGACTGTTATAATAACAATCCCACAAAGCGCAGGAAACAGAAAGGTATTTTTACTTACTTATGAAAAACGTAATTATTTGCGGTTGCGGCGGAAGAATGGGGCGCTCCTTGGCGGAAGCAATTTCAGCTTCAGGTGAGTGCAGAACAGTCGCAGGCGTTGACGTAAACCCCTCTTTTACCGATGCCGTTTGCAGCTTTCCCGTATATCAATCTATATATGATTTCCCGGGGAATGCCGACATCATTATCGACTTTTCGCACCACAGCGCGCTGCCTACTCTTGTAAAGTATGCTACCGAGCGATCTATCCCTCTCGTTATTGCTACGACAGGACATACCGACGATGAGATACAGCTTATGAAGGAGGCTTCAAAAACTATCCCCGTATTCTTCTCGAGAAATATGTCAATAGGAATAAATCTTCTTATTGAGCTTTGCAAGGTCGCATCAAATACTCTCGGGCTTGATTTTGACGTTGAGATAGTTGAGAAGCACCACAACAAGAAGCTTGATGCTCCAAGCGGAACGGCTATGATGCTAGCGGAAGCGCTTAAAGCCGAAAGAGATTGCGATACCGAATTTGTTTACTCAAGGCAAGAGGTACGCCGTCAGAGAGAAAAATCGGAGATAGGTATACACTCTGTCCGCGGAGGAACTATCGTCGGAGAGCATGACGTTATCTTTGCGGGAAATAACGAAATAATAACCCTTTCACACTCGGCAACATCAAGAGAGATATTTGCTACGGGCGCTCTCAAAGCAGCTCTCTTTATAGTAAATAAGCCTGCAGGATTTTACTCTATGTCCGAGCTTATTGCCGAGAGTATTTAACATAAAAAACAGGGCAACATTTGTTGCCCTGTTTTTTATGCTTTAATTTCAGATTTTGTTGCAAGTTTATAAAGCTCTTCTGTGGCAAGGCGCGTCTTTGCAACGACGTCGCCGCAGTTTTTCGGGAAGCAATAATACAAAATATCGTTATTTCCGATACATATCATATCGCCTATCTCATACCAGTTGTAATCGGAATAAAGGCTGTATGAGGCTTTGGGCTTCTGAGAATAATCAAGCTTACCCTCACAGCCCACCAGATGAAATCCGTCGCAATTATGTACGAGTCTTCCCTCTCCGACCTTATAGATAGATTTTGTATTTACCATAGCAAAAATATCGACCTCTATATCAAGGGAATATTTGCCCTCGGTTATCTCCCGTCTTACGCACTCTCTTTCCCACGCGTACCAATCGGGTATATGCTCGAATTTACTATCTCCGTCGGTAGCCTTGATAAATCCAAGCTCGTCAAGCAGATATTCCTTGCCGCAAGAATGGCAGATCAGAGTCGTTCCCTTGCCCTCGGTCTTGCCCTCAGTATTACAGTGGGGGCATTTGTAAAGAACACGGTTAAGAGAATCGGCACGGAAGCTGTCCTTAACAGATATTTTGTTTTCCTGCTGATAACGGAATCCGTCAAATGAAAATGCCTTCGTCAGAATGGAATTTATCTCCTCTACGCTCTTTTGTGCAATATCGGCGGGTGAGAGCAGATATTCCATATCGGCACTAACCCTTACCTTTTTTCTGACTTGGAGATTATTGTAAAGCGGATTTCTCAAAAACGCTCCGTAGGTAGTTATCATTACTACCGGAACTTTGAGCATCTTGACAAGCCCGCCAAGACTCTCGGGCAAGGTAGTTGCCGTTCCGTCAAAGCTGTAGCTTGCTTCGGGGTACATAAGCACCGAGCTTTTCAGCTTTCGCACAGTATAAACTATATCTCTGACAAGAGTAACGTCGGTAACGAATTTCTGCGTAGGTATACAGCCTATCTGCCTCATAAGCCAATTCTTGCCGATAAATCCGTCCGAGGTAGTAACAATATTGAAGGCTCTTGGATACAACAGCGTTGAAGCCACCTCAAAATCATTGAAGCAGGAATGATTCATAAGTATAAGACAGGGCTCTTTTTTCGAAAGCTTTTCCATGCCTATTTTCCTGCCCTTGAATTTAAGCGGAATAAGCGCAAATACAGACAGAAGCTTTATAAGCGTGCGCCAAAATATATTCGGCTTCTTCGGCTTTAGGTGCTTTTTCTTCGGCTCTGAGATTACCTCTTGATAACTTTTTGCGGCTGTGTTGATCTTCATAAAAACTCCAATGCTAAAATTATTTGTATCGCCAATTACATTTTATCACATAATCCGACATATTTCAATAGAAAATTATTTCCCCGGCAATTCTTGACTTTACGTCCAATATGTAATATAATTTAACGTGATATTAGGAAAGGTCAGTTTATCAATGAAAAAAAAGGAAAACAGAAACAGCTTAAAGCTTATAAAAAGCTTTTTGCCCTATTACAAAAAGTACAAATGGATACTCGCAAGTGACCTTCTCTGTGCTTCTCTGACAACTGTGTGCGAGCTTATCCTTCCCCTTATCGTAAGGGAGATAACGGGGGCGGCCTCCGCAGAGCCTATGACACTTACCGTTTCCCTTATACTCGGCTGTGCCGCGCTATACGTCGTTCTCAGAATAATCGATACTGCCGCAAATTACTATATGGCATCTGTCGGACATATAATGGGTACGAAGATCGAGACCGATATGCGACACGATTTCTTTGCGCATCTGCAAAAGCTCTCGTTTTCGTATTACGACAACGCCAAGGTCGGCTCTCTTATGTCAAGAATAACGAGCGACCTCTTTGACGTCACCGAGTTTGCGCACCACTGCCCCGAGGAGCTTTTCATTTCGAGCATAAAAATAATCTGCGCATTCATTATCCTCTGCTTTATAAACGTTCCGCTTACCCTTATCGTTTTCTCGGTAATTCCGCCTATGATAATCGTTCTGCGTATATTTAACAAGAGAATGCGCGCAGGCTTTAAGGAATCGAGAAAGCAGGTCGGAGAGCTCAACTCTCAGGTTGAGGACAGTCTGCTTGGAATAAGAGTAGTAAAATCCTTTGCTAACGAGAGCATTGAGCAGGAAAAATTCAACAAAGGAAACGAAAAATTCCTCTCTATAAAAAAGACGGTCTATAAGATAATGGCAGGATTTCAGTCCTCAACACGCCTTTTCGACGGAATTATGTATATCATCGTCGTCACAGCGGGCGGCTTGTTTATGCTCGGCGGCACGATAGAGCCTGCCGATTATATCGCATATCTTATGTTCGTCACCACGCTTCTCAATTCTGTGAGAAGGCTCGTAGAGTTTGCCGAACAGTTCCAGAGAGGTCTTACGGGTATCGAGCGTTTCTGTGAGATAATGGACACCGAGCCCGATATAGTA
>JAZNES010000225.1:0-3112 GCA_045588755.1 Eubacteriales bacterium
AAAAAAATGTGCTATAATACCAATTGAGATAGGTAAAAATGCGCGGAGGTGTAGATATGTTTTACGGAAATGAACTCAAATTTCTATCCGATACTCTCAAAAAATGTCATATTCTGACGAACATTTATTCTCCCAATGACTCCGCCAACATTTTAATTGCAGAACGTCTGAAGGACATTTTAGAGATCACCTTTCAAGATGACTTGTCGATCAGAAAATATCTTGGAGCGTTTGATGAATTTACAAAATATAAATTCGTAGACAAATTCAAGCTTTCCTATATTTACGTCGTTTTGCCCTCCTCTGATAAGGAAGAGATTCTCTTTATCGGTCCATATCTTTCTTCCCCGCTCTCCCCGAAGGAGCTTCTTGAGCTTGGAGAAATGCTTGGTGTACAGCCAAGCTATCAGAAATATTTTGAAGAATATTATTCTACCATTCCTGTAATAAATGAAACCGATCATTTGTTTTCGGTAGTGGACACCTTCTGTGAGTATATATGGCACGGCTCGGCATTTGCCATAGTAGAACTCAGTGAGCGTGAGCTTATCCCGCCCTCTCCTATCAATGACATTTCCAAAAACGAGACCTTTGATGACGTTATGGCAAATGTCAAAATGATAGAAACAAGGTATTCCTTTGAAAATGAATTGATACAAGCCGTAATGCTTGGACAACAGCACAAGGAAAAGATGCTCGCATCGGTATTTAATGAACAGCTCTTTGAAAAGCGGCTGACAGACCCTATCCGCAATGCCAAGAATTACTGCATCATTATGAATACACTTCTTCGCAAGGCTGCAGAGCAAGGCGGAGTACACCCGATATATATAGACCGCACATCCTCAAAGTTCGCGTCAAGAATAGAAAAATGCTCATCAACAAAAGAAAGCTCAGAACTTATGCGAGATATGTTTTCTTCATACTGTCGCCTCGTTTATAAGCACTCTATCAAAAAATTTTCACCCATTGTGCAAAAGGTCGTGCTTATTATAGACTCAGACCTTTCAGCAGAGCTTTCGCTTAGCACCTTGGCAGATCACCAGGGGATCAGCTCAGGCTATCTGGCGACCGTTTTCAAAAAAGAAACGGGGAAAACGCTTTCAGAATATATCAGAGAAAAACGCGTAAAGCACGCTATGTATCTTTTAAGTACGACTAATTTACAGATACAGACCATTGCCTCTCACTGCGGTATAATGGATCTGCAGTATTTCTCAAAAATATTTAAGAAGCAGGTCGGAAAGACACCTAAAGAGTACAGAGATGCTATTCGAAAATAATCAACATTATTTATTATCAAGGGAGAACTCAGAATGTCTTATTTTCTCAGCGACAATTTTCTTTTGAATACAGAAACAGCAAAAAAGCTTTATTTTGAATATGCTAAGGATATGCCTATAATAGACTATCACTGTCACGTAAGCCCCAAAGAGATACGTGATGATAAAAAATTCAAAAACATAACCGAGCTTTGGCTGTCGGGAGATCATTACAAATGGCGTCTTATGCGTTCAAACGGTGTAGACGAACACTATATAACGGGAAATGCGGATCCGTACGATAAATTTGTAAAGTTCGCAACGCTCTTACCAAAGGCTATTGGAAATCCAATGTATCATTGGTGTCATTTAGAGCTTAAAAATTATTTTGGCTATAACGGCGTACTCAGCGAGAAGACCGCAGATGAGGTATGGGAGCTTTGCAATAAAAAACTAAACGAGGACGGACTTAGCGTTCGCGGTATTATTGAGAAAAGTAAGGTGGCTTTTATAGGAACTACAGACGATCCTATCGACTCTCTTGAGGATCATAAAGCACTTGCCAAGGATGACACCTTCAAGACAGTAGTTGCGCCCTCCTTCCGCCCCGACAAAGCACTGAACATCGACAAGGACGGTTGGAAGCAATATATAGATAAGCTTTCAGGCGTATGCGGATTTGAAATATTTGATCTTGCTACACTAAAAAAAGCTTTGAAGTGCCGTATTGAGTATTTTAACGAATGCGGTTGCCGTGCAAGCGACCACGGCCTTGACCGTATGATATATGCAAGCTCCGACGAACAAAGTATAGACGATATTATCAAGCGTGGACTTGCGGGCGAGCTTATCAGTACAGATGAGGCAGAAGCGATGAAAACCGAGCTTCTTGTATTTTGCGCAGGTGAATATGCGCGCTTGGGCTGGGTAATGCAGCTTCATTACAACTGTATGAGAAATCCTAATTCGAAAGCCTTTGCTAATCTCGGTGCTGACACGGGATTTGACTGTATCGGTCCTGACAACGGAAGCAGAAAGCTTGCGCTCTTGCTTGATAGACTTAATTTGAGCAATTCCCTGCCCAAAACCATAATCTACAGTCTTGATCCAAGCGACAATGCCTTTATAGATACACTTATAGGCGCTTTCCAAGGCACAGAGATCGAAGGAAAGATACAACACGGCAGTGCCTGGTGGTTCAATGATAACAAGCAAGGAATGAGAGATCAGCTTATAAGCCTTGCAAATCTCAGCTTGCTTGGCAACTTTATTGGAATGCTTACCGATTCGAGAAGCTTTTTGAGCTATACAAGACACGAGTATTTCCGCCGTATTCTCTGCTCTCTTATCGGTGAATGGGTGGAAAGCGGCGAATATCCCGCGGATTACGAAGCACTCGGAGAGCTTGTTCGCTCGATATGCTTCAATAATGCAAAAAAATATTTTGGAATTTAACAAAAATAAAAAAGGAGAAAAGCTATGCCAATGAAAATGACATTCCGTTGGTACGGAGAGGGCAACGATAAAATAAAGCTCTCTGATATCAAACAGATACCCGGCGTTGACGGTATCGTTTGGGCATTGCATCACAAGATGCCCGGTGAGATATGGGAACTCGACGAGATCGCTGAGGTCAAAAAACAGCTTGACGCATACGGCTTCAATATGGACGTCGTTGAGTCGGTAAACGTACACGACGATATCAAGATAGGATTGCCTACCCGCGATCTTTATATTGAAAACTACAAAACAACTATCCGCAATCTTTCAAAATTCGGCGTTAAGGTAATATGCTACAACTTTATGCCGATATTTGACTGGACGAGAAGTAATCTTTTCCATCCCGTCGG
>JAZNES010000226.1:0-4300 GCA_045588755.1 Eubacteriales bacterium
ACCGTACCTTATGACGATGCTACACGTTGGATGGAAGACCTCAAAAAACAGGCTGCTGCGTGGAGAGAGGTGGCTACAAAATGATGAAAGTAATATATGATGGAACTCTTTGCAACAAGGAGCTTAGAAACGTATTCCCCGATACCTTGATAGATATGGTCGAAAAGGACGAATCTATCGTTTATCTTGATGCAGACCTTATGGGCTGTATGGGCACAGGACCTTGGGCAAAGGAGCATCCCGACAGAGCAATAAACTGCGGAATCGCCGAAGCGGATATGGTAGGAATAGCTTGCGGTATGGCGGCTGAGGGATACCGTCCCATTATGCATACCTTCGGTCCTTTCGCATCTCGCCGTTGCTATGACCAGCTCTTTTTGTCGGCAGGATACGCTGAGAATGCCGTTACGGTAGTAGGCGGTGACCCTGGAGTCTGCGCTGCACTTAACGGTGGTACACATATGCCCTTTGAGGATACGGCTCTTTTCAGACTTATACCCTATTCCACAGTCATTGAAGTAACAGATTACGCGATTTTAGAGAGCGTTATGCGTCAAGTACCTTATCTTCCCGGTGTAAAATATATCCGAGTTGACCGTAAGCAAGCAAAGCCCGTATATGAAATGGGCGGCGAAGCTCCCATAGGAAAGGGAATAGTCGTAAGAGAGGGGAAGGATATTACTCTTGTTGCCAGCGGAATTATGGTTCAGGAGGCACTTGACGCAGCCGAGATGCTTCATAAGGAGGGAATCGAAGCTACTGTTATAGATATGTTTACCGTAAAGCCGCTTGATACCGAGCTTCTTTTGAAATACGCAAAGAAAACGGGAGCTGTAGTTGTTGCCGAAAATCACAATCGTATAGGTGGTCTGTGCAGTGCAGTCAGCGACGCTTTGGTAGAAAACGGAGTGAGTGCTGCCGTTGAATTCGTAGCCGTTTTTGAGCGTTACGGCGAGGTAGGAACCCGTGACTATTTGCAGGAAGTGTGCAAGCTGCGCGCAGTTGATATTGTAGAAAAGGCACATAAGGCCTTGGATCGTAAATAAAGGAGAAAGATAATTATGGAAGCAAGAGAAGTTTTGAAGCACGTAGACCATACAGAGCTGTCGCCGACAGCGACTTGGGAGGATATAAAAAGACTTTGTGACGATGCCGTTTATTATAATACCGCATCTATCTGTATCCCCCCCGCATATATAAAGCAGGCATTTGAATACCTTGACGGAAAGCTCCCCGTTTGTACTGTTATCGGCTTTCCTCACGGTTACAATACCACTGCAACAAAGGTGTTTGAGGTCAAGGACGCTATCGCAAACGGAGCAGAGGAGGTCGATATGGTCGTAAATCTCGGTTGGGTCAAGGACGGCAAGTTCGACGCGGTTACCGAGGAGATAAAAGCACTCAAGGAAGCGGCGGGAGAGAAGATACTTAAAGTAATAATCGAAACAGGACTTCTTACCGACGACGAAAAGGTGGCACTTTGCAAGTGCGTTACCGATGCAGGTGCTGATTTCATAAAGACCTGTACGGGATTTGCTGTCGGAAAGGCTACCGTAGAGGATATAGCACTCTTTAAGGCAAATATTGGTCCTAATGTTCGTATGAAAGCATCATCGGGAATGGTAACTCTTGACGAGGGTGCAGTTTTTGTAGAAATGGGCTGTGAGCGTCTTGGCTCAAAGCTTTTGGTAAATATTGCAAAAGATCAGGGTATAAAATAAGGAGGATAAGACAATGAAAAAGATAAAGGTTGGTGTAGCAGGCTACGGTACTATCGGACAGCGCTTGGCTGACGGTGTGGCTATGCAGGAGGATATGGAGCTTGTCGGTATAGCAGACCTTGCTCCCACGTTGGCACTTCAGGCTCTTCGTGAGAATGATATGATAGGCGCAAACGGTGTTGAATATAAGCTCTATCTCGTTGACGGTGCAGACAAGAATGCTTTTGCCGCAAAGGATATTCCCGTTGAGGGAAGCTTTGAGGAGCTTTGCAAAAAAGTTGATATAATGCTCGACTCTGCCCCCGGCGGAGTAGGCGCAAAAAACAAGACGGATTATTATGAAAAATACGGCGTAAAGGCTATCTTCCAAGGCGGAGAGAAGAACTCGGTAGCAGACGTATTTTTCCACGGCTATGCAAACTATGAAAAGGGACTCGGTCAGGATTATCTCAAGCTTACCTCTTGTAATACCACGGGACTTATCCGTGCAGTAGACTGTCTTGACCGCGCTTATGGAGTTGAAAAGGTGGCTATCACGATAATTCGCCGTGTGGCAGACCCCGGTGACTATCACCGCGGACTTACCAATGCACTTCGTATAGACAAGGCACCCTCTCATCAGGCGGTAGACCTTATGACGATAATGCCTCATATCGAAGCTACGGGTATCCTCGTACACACTCCCGTAACTCACGGACATATCATTACCGTTATAGCAAGTGCAAAGGACGGTAAGAAGATAACCAAGGAGATGGCTCTTGAGGTGTTCCGTAAGCACCCCCGTATCCGTACAGTAAGTATTGATGAGGGCTTCCTCGGAAATGCAAGCTTCTTCAAGTATGCGCGCGACCTTGGTAACCGACGTGGAGATATGTATGAGATAGGACTTTGGGAAGAATCTATCGTTGAAACGGGTAATGATATAATGTTTGCTATAAATATTCCTCAGGAATCGGTAACCATTCCCGAAACCATCGACGCAATACGCGCTGCTATGGGAATGCAGAAGACCCGAGAGGAAGGCACTGCGGCGACTAACCGCTATTTGAAGATCAAGGGCTAATACCTTGTGAAATAAGGAGGTCAACTTATGCGTTTTGGAATCAAAACGATGGATGAGCTTTCCTTTTCGGGAAAGACCGTGCTTTGCAGAGTAGATATGAATCAGCCTGTTGACAGAACGACCGACACTCTCAAGAGTATTGCTCGTATCAAGGCTTGCGTCCCCACTGTAAAGGAGCTTTCCGACAAGGGGGCAAAGGTGGTACTTCTTGCGCATCAGGGAAGTGATATAGAATATAAGAATTTCTATTGCACACGCCCTCATGCCAAGGTGCTTGAGGAGCTTCTCGGCAGAGAAGTCAAGTGGATAGACGATGTTTGCGGTCCTGCGGCAAGAGAGGCAATAGCTTCACTTAAAGACGGAGAGATATTGCTTCTTGATAACGTTCGTTTCGTGTCGGAGGAGCAGACCCTTTTTGAGATGAAGCTGCAGCTGAGCCACGAGGAGCAGACAAAGACTCAGCTTATAGAGAAGCTTGCGCCTCTTGCTGACTTATACGTGTGTGATGCCTTTGCGGCGGCGCATAGAGATCAGCCCTCGCTGTGCGCCTTCGAATATCTGCTCCCATCGGCAATGGGACGCCTCTTTGAAGAGGAATACTGTGTGGTATCGGGACTTATGGAAGCTCCCGAAAGACCTTGTGTTTTCGTTCTCGGCGGGGCAAAGATATCGGATGCCTTTATGATGATGGAAACCGCACTCGAAAAGAATATGGTCGATAAGATTCTCACGGGAGGACTTGTCGCTAACATTCTTCTTGCGGCAAAGGGAGAGAATATAGGCAAGGGAAGTCTTGATTTTATCTATAAGAGCAATTATGGCGAATATATCGATAAGGCGAAGTCCTTGTACGAAAAATATCAGGATAAGATAGTTCTTCCCGTCGATCTTGCTTATGTAGAGTGTGATGAAAGAAAAGAGTGCGCTGTGGGTAACGTTCCTACACAGATATCGGCAGTCGATATAGGAAGCGAGAGTATCAAGATATATGAAACTGTCATAAAAGATGCAAAGACGGTATTTGTCAACGGACCTATGGGAGTCTTTGAGCAGACGCCGAGCGAGCTTGGTACTAAAAAGCTCTTTGAAGCTCTGGCAGACACCGAGGCTTATACCGTTGTAGGCGGCGGCGACAGTGTTACCGCGGCGACAAAGTATAAGGTGACCGATAAGCTCGGTTATCTTTGTACAGGCGGCGGAGCACTTATCAGATTCCTTACAGGTGAGGAACTCCCCGTTGTAAAGGCTCTTAGATATTCGGCAAAGAAATTCTGAAAATAATTAACAAAAAATTGGACACATCATAGGAGAAAACTCCAAAATGATGTGTCCAACTTTTATTTTTTTTGTTTTACAAGTTAGCCTTGCGAGAAGTCAATTACTTGCTTGCCTCTTCGATAGCAACGGCAACAGTCATACAAACCATGGGCTTGTTCACCACTTTTTATCTTGGTAAGGCGTACTTTCCACACCGCTATCCTGCAGTTTAGTAACCATACGAAGTCGGATCGTAGCC
>JAZNES010000227.1:0-2668 GCA_045588755.1 Eubacteriales bacterium
CTTTCAAACATTTGGACTTGCTCCCGCAGCCCTTGCTCCACTCTTCCCCCACTCGTCGAAATAATCTCTCCTCGCTTCGCGCCCTCGCTTAATCTCGCACCGCGAGTGCTCGGACTCCAAGCACAACGGGCATAAACAAATGAGGTGAGCGGTATTCGAAGTGAGAATGTCACAAAAACTTTTGCCAAATTGGTAAAAGTTTTTTGAAGGGGGTGCGGGGGAAATCTTTTTTTCAAAAAAGTTTCCCCCGCATTAACCCAACACACCGACAAATTAAAATTTATTAAAGTTCAGATATTATCTTGGCGATCGCGTGCTCGGTGACCTTTACCGTCACTCTGTCTGCCACTTCCTTAAGTGAGGCGATGGCGTTGCCTACCGCATAGCCTATATCGGCTTCCTTTATCATGCCTATATCGTTCTCAAAATCGCCCGCGCAGACCAAGGTGTCTGCACCTATCATATTTGCAAGCGCTCTCGTTGCAGGCCCTTTCGTTGACTCCTTGCCCTGAACCTCGATGCCCCAGTACCAGCTTCTCGCAACGTCGAGAAAATCGGGGGTGATAGTCTTTATTATAGCGGTCGCTTTGTTGCTCGTTTCAATATCGTCGGCAACGCGGAGCGAGAGCTTATACACCCTTGAAAGATCTGCGTCATTCAAGAGGTCACGCTCCTCGCGCTTTATGGGGAAAAGTCCGTTCTCGGTGAAGAGAACTATCTGGTGAACGGCATCTGCATTCTCGAAAACGTCATTTATATATTCCTTTGTAAGCCCCGATATGAAGATCTCACGGCATATCTTCTTTTTCTCGACGTCATAAAAGACGGCGCCGTTGAGAGTTATGAGCGGAACGCCGAACTCGTAGCCCTCGAAGAAGGGAAGCAGGAAATCGTAATATCTTCCGCTTGCAATGGTGAAAAGCCCTCCGTTTTGGCGGAAATACTTTATGGCTTCAATATTTTCTTTTGATATGACTCCGTCGGTCGACAGGGTGCTGTCGAAATCCGAACAGAGTAAGATTCCTGAATATTTGCCCATTTTGTCCTCTTTTCGCAAATAATATCGAAAAATACAAATAAATTCTACACCAACTGTCAAAACAACTTGTGAACAGATTATGTATTCAATGTAAACTTGCCCTATCGTCGAACGCTTTTTTTGATTTCGAAGCTATATATTTTTCCGCGGCGAGTGCCAAAGCCCGTTTTTTGAGTCTGAAAGCGCTGCTTCGCGAGATGCCGAGAAGCTCTCCGCAACGCTCGGTGTTCTCGCCCTTTACGTAATGATAATACAGAAACAGCTTTTCATCGCAGTTGTGAAGGGACATTATAAAATGCCTTATCTCAAACATTCGGGCGCGGGCAAGGGGTGCTTCGCCAAACGCCTCTATGTCCTTCTCGTCGCTCCCAAAATACTCTCTTTCGTATCTTTCGAGGCGCAAGAGCTTTTTGTTGAGTCCGTAGCCCTTCAGGTAATTTTCGGTTATTCTTATTTCTTCCTCGTTCATTCTCCGGTCTGTGCTTTTTTCAGTCATCTTTTTGGGTGTTTTCCTCTGAATAAATCTTTTTACAATACAAACAATACGGTTTTCCGTAATCTATAATATAATCATCATACTCATATATCCTCTTGCCGCATTCGGTGCACACGGCTATGGGACGTCCAAGCTCCGACGAGTCACCTGCAAATGACGGACAAGAGGGTGGACACAAGTATTTACGGCATATTTCACACATTTTTAGTTTTATCACCTCCGATATTTTTTTGCTTTTGCAAATCTTTTTCTTGACAAGAGAGCGTATGCGTTGTATAATGTTCTTGTAAGATAATTATAACGGATTTCCGCAATATAGTCAAGACAATAATACGGATTTCCGAATGTTTGTTAAGAAACATCAAAGAGGTGCCTTTATGGACTATAAAATTTTTGAGGATTTGTTGAAAGTAGCCAAAATATCGGTCTACAAGGTGGCAAGGGAGACGGGAATATCCGCGTCTACCTTTACCGATTGGAAGAAGGGTCGCTCTGCGCCAAAGTCTGATAAGCTCAAGATCCTTGCCGATTATTTTGGCGTCGGTATAGGATATTTCTTCGGCGGCGGGGAAGAGTCATCGCTCCGCGGAGGAATATCGAGAAAGACTCTCATTCCCATAATAGGCGAGATAAGGGCGGGAAGTCCCATTATAACCAACGAAACTTTGCTCGGGCACGAGCCCGCTGAGGTGGACGAGCCCGACGAATATTTCTTTCTTCAGATATGCGGTGACAGTATGAAGGACATAGGAATGGTGGACGGCTCTCTTGTGCTTTTCAAAAAGCAGCAGTACGCCGAGGAGGGCGATATAGTTGCTTGCCTCGTTGATGGAGAAAGTGCGACGGTCAAAAGATTTCATAAGCAGAAAAAAGGAGTGCTCCTGCTTCCTGAAAATGAAAAATATTCCCCTATCAGCGTATCCCCCGAGGCATTTGAATCGGGTGAGGCAAGAATACTCGGTATTGCAAAAGAAGTAAAGATAAAGCTTTGAAAAAACCGCCTATGATATTCGCATCATAGGCGGTTTTTATAAGTTCAAATTTTGATTTGTCGAAATGTTTGGTTTTATGCGGGGGAAACTTTTTTGAAAAAAAGATTTCCCCCGCACCCCCCTTCAAAAAACTTTTACCAA
>JAZNES010000228.1:0-3100 GCA_045588755.1 Eubacteriales bacterium
TATTTTGTATTGTTTATCTTTGAGATAATTTCAACAATTAAGTATTTAACTAACAAAAAGGAAAAAACGGAAACAGCGGATACTCTTTAATGTCATCTAAACGCTCACCAAACACAAAAAACGAAGGGGTAGGGGAGCATTCTATATGCTCCCGAAAAATCGGGCGGATATGGAATCCGCCCCTACAAAGTAAGAAGCATATGAGGAGGGCAATATGGCTAAATTAGAGTATACATTAAAAGGCGATTTTAATGAGTGGCTCCACAGGATCGAGGACGGAATACTCGGCGGCAGTATGTCGGCGTCTCTCGAAGAACGCAGCGACTTCAAAAGCGGAGATGCCCGTTGCAGCGTTCGTGTCTTTGAGAGGTACAGCTATGCCGGAGGCAATAGAGTGAGCCTGAGCGTGACCCTTTTTCAAAACGGGAACGGACCGATCGAGCTTTCTGCGATAACGTCCGGCGGAAGCCAAGCGATCTTCTTTAAGATAAACACGTGGGGCGAGGAGGCTTTCCTTGATAAGCTCGAAAAGCTTCTCGGATAAATGTTAACAGACAAACAAGAGAGAAACATCGTTCCTCTCTTGTTTTTTTTGTTTCCGAAAACCACCCGCTAAGCGGGTGGTTCCAAAGAGGCTTTTGCCGTTGAGCAATCCCGCCGTAGCGTCCGTCAGGCTCCTTCCGGGAGGGAGCTGGATTTTGCGAAGCAAAAGACTGAGGGAGAGTGCGTTATAAAGAAGTTAATTAAAATTCGACGTCACGCGGGCTCCTTCCGTCACGCTATCGCGTGCCACCTTCCTCCCGGAGGAAGGCTAATGATAGTTGTCACATTTGTGGCTGTGGGGCGGATTTGCAAGTGTTAGATTTTTTCAGTAGGCTTTCAGCCCCGCCAGTAATATGCCCTTATAGGGCTGAGCAAGCCACCGGCTTAGCCGGTGGTTATGACTACTTACAAGTCGTTTTTTTGGAAGGATGTGAGCGAAAGTCGTAGCCTTTAAGACGTTGTTTGATCCTTTTGAAAATCGCGTAAATATCGGTATAATCGCTACTTTTCGATTGAACTTGACAGAATAGGACACCCGTGATAAAATAAACTTATATAAAAATGAACGCTATACCGCGAAGGTGCGCGTTGTCATAGACGTGCGTTATAGGAGAGGGATATGTATACAACGTTGGGAATTGTTTTTTTGGTCGTCGGCTTGGGGCTTATAGGGCTTTTGCTCTATATGGTGTTCGCGAGAAAAGGGATCATTCAAAAAAAGAGCTTGATCTATACCGTACCCGTTTTCTTTTTGGTGTATTTTATGTATCTGACGGGCGTGATCCACAGCGGAGAGAAGATCACCTTTTATCTTCTTTTCTCTCTGATAAACAAGACGCTTGGCATTTTTGGAATGAATTTGGATTACTCGTTGCTGCGCTCGGTCGCCGAGGCCTATCCGATCTTTAATGCAGCCGTCTTCGTTGCTTGCGTCCTTTCACTTATTACCGTCGTCTTCGGTGTCTTGGTTATCTTTTGGAAAAGGATATCTAACGCATTCAGAAAGACAAAGATATTTGCCCAAAACGGGGACGTGCTTATCGGCTATTCCAAGGACAGCATCGAGTATTTGGATCACAATGAAAACACAGTATTGTGGGCGGAAAATATAGACGAAAAGCTTTACGTCGAGCTGATCAAAAAAGGATACACCGTTTGCAGAGCGCCGCTGACAGCCGAACGTGTCTTAAAGGCTCTGCGCAGCGGCGAGCATCATATGATCGCCTTTCGTGATTCGGGACATTCCTACTCGGAGCTTATCGCGTTTTTCGAAAAGCTCAAAAGTCAAAAGAGCTGTCGCTTGTATCTGCATATGGAGGCCTCTGTTGACGAGATGAGCATCGTTCAGGAAAAATACGTGTCGGAGGTCAGCTCGGACGCAAATTCCTTTATTTCCTCCTTCTGCCGCTACGAGCTGATGGCGCGACGCTTCGTTGCGGAGCATCCGATCAGCAAATATATCCCTCGCGATTTCTTCAATCCAAACCTGACCTTAAAGCCCGATAAGGAGATCAACGTGGTCTTTTTGGGCTTTGGAAAGGTCAATTATGAGCTCTTCAAATTGATGGCGACGCAATTTCAGTTTGCCAAGGAGGGAAGGGACGGGCTTTGCGTTTCTCCCGTGCATTACTACGTGTTTGAAAGCAACCGCGAGCGTTTGAACAACGATTGCTTTATTAAAATTCAGGACGATTTTGACGAGATATTCGCCGAGTCGGATCTGCCACCTGCCGAGAAGATATGCGAGATCAGCAAGACAGCTCTTATCGATGCGAACTCGGCTGAGTCTAAAAAGCTCTTGAAGTCGCTTGTAACAAAGGATAGCTATACTTATTTTATAGTATCTCTTTCCGAGGATTTCAAAAACGCAACGTTTGCGCACAGGCTCAAGGAGAGTATCGGCGCGGCAGGGAAGTACAAGATTTTCGTCAGGGAAAAGAAAAACGATAACAGGCTCTTAAACAAAGGCGAGGACTCTATCGTGTATTTTGGCGAGGACGTCGAGATGTATGCGCACGAAAGCATAGTGAACGACGATCTCAGAGTGCTCTCGCAAAACGTCAACGATCTGTATAACGACATCTCAAAGGATGCCTTTGAAAAATATCGCGAGTGGCAGAAGCTGCCTGCAATTGAGCAATATTCTAATATCAATGCGGCGCTGAGTATTTATTTCAAGCTTAATTTGTTGGGCTTCGACCTTAAAAAATACGCTGCTGAGGGCTGTGACAGAAAGGCGTTTGAGGCGCATTATCCCGATGCATTTATGGGCGACAACGGCTCGGAATACAGCTACTTTTTTGGCAGCTCGACAGCCAACGTGCTGGCATTTATCGAGCATTCTCGCTGGAACGCGCAATATATTCTGTCAGGCTATAAGCCGTTGCCCTTTGCAGACTTTGAGTGGCAGGAAAGAAAATACGAAACCGAAACGGGAGAGAAGAGCAGCTACACGCTTGCGCACAAGGATACGTCGACTCGACGTCATGCGTGCCTTACGAGCTATTTGGGCTTGGATCGACTCATAGAGCACAAATAAGTCGGATCGTAGCCATGT
>JAZNES010000229.1:0-2584 GCA_045588755.1 Eubacteriales bacterium
TGTTTTTTTTGACGTGCGTCATCGAAAAAACGGCAAATCTGCGCGGGAGGCGAACTCCCGTTTTGTTCCATAGGTATTTTTTGTTCAAAGGAGTATTTATGCGGAATGAAAAAGGACGTGCTCATTCAGTTGAAGGGGATCACAAAAGCATTTGACGGAGAGACGGTGCTGGACGATATGTCTCTGGATATCCGGGACAAGGAGTTTATCACCCTGCTCGGCCCGTCGGGCTGTGGAAAGACGACCTTGCTCAATATCGTCGGAGGACTTGACAAATACACCGACGGAGATCTTATAATAAACGGAAGATCGACCAAGGATTTCAAGGACAGAGATTGGGATTCCTACAGAAACCACTCGATAGGCTTCGTGTTCCAAAGCTACAATCTTATTCCTCATCAGTCGGTATTGCAGAACGTTGAATTGGCTCTTACTCTTTCGGGTGTTTCAAAGGGCGAGCGCCGCCGTCGCGCAAAGGAGGCACTTGAGCTTGTAGGGCTTGGTAATCAGCTCAGGAAGAGACCGAGCGAGATGTCGGGCGGTCAGATGCAGAGAGTCGCAATAGCAAGAGCTATCGTCAACAATCCCGATATTATTCTCGCCGACGAACCGACGGGTGCGCTCGATACCGAGACGAGCGTTCAGGTAATGGAGATACTCAAGGAGATCTCAAAGGACAGACTCGTCGTTATGGTAACGCACAATCCCGATCTTGCCGAAAAATACTCGACTCGCATAATCCGTATGATAGACGGAAAGATAACGTCCGACAGTATGCCCTTGAGTGAGTCTGAAATAGATTTGGAAAATAAAAAGGACGAGGATTCGAGAGCTCTTGCTCAAAAGAAGAAGGTCAAAAAGCCCTCGATGTCCTTTACGACCTCCTTCGGTCTTTCCCTTAAAAACCTTTTCACAAAGAAGGGAAGAACGATGCTCACCTCTGTTGCGGGCTCGATAGGAATTATAGGAATAGCACTCATAATGGCGGTCTCGCAGGGTACTACCTCCTATATAAATCACGTTCAGGAGAGCACCCTTGCATCTTACCCTCTTACTCTTGAATCGGTAACTATCGATATGACATCGCTTATGACGAGCTTTATGGGTGTCGGGGAAGGCTATGAGCATCCTAACGACGCGGTATACAAAGATCCGATAATTGCCGATATGGTCGAGGCACTCAGCAAGGTCGAGGCAAGTGAAAACGATCTTTCTTCCTTCAAAGCGTATATTGAAAGCGAGCTTAAAAAGGAAGATTCGCCCTTGAAGAACGCTATAAGCGGAGTGCAGTATTCTTACTCTCTCTCTCCTGTTGTATATACGAAAAATACCGATGGGGACATTATAAAATCCGATCTTGGTGAGCTTATGACCGAGATGTTCGGAGATTTTATGATGAAGATCAGCGGTCAGCAGACCGATTCTTCGGAAAATATGGATTCTGCTATGGGTATGGGAAGCACGATGATGAATACCATGACGGGAATGAGCATGTGGCAGGAGCTTTTGCCCGACACCCAGAACGGAGGAGTCATCAGCGATATAATCAAAAAGCAGTACGATATGGTTTACGGTGTGTGGCCTAACGACAAGGACGAGGTCGTTCTCGTTCTTAACGAGCGTAACGAGCTTGACGATCTTACGCTCTATGCGCTCGGTCTTATGAGCAGAGCAGAGATAGACGCCATTATCGACGCGGCGGCAAGCGGAAACCTTCTTGAGAACGACGGCAAGAAATGGAGCTATGAGGAGATATGTAGCAAGACCTTCAAGACTATTCTTCCTGCTGATTGCTATATGAAGCTTGACGGAGTTTTCGTCGATATGAGCTCACAGCCTGCGGTGCTTCAGACCTTATACAACGACGCTCTTGAAATAAAGATAGTTGGTATAATACGTCCGAATGAGGACTCCGAAAGTGCTATGCTTTCGGGCTCTATCGGATATACTCATCTGCTTACCGAGTACGTTATTGAGGAGTCGAGAAACTCAGAGGTGGTAAAGGCTCAGCTTGCCGATACCGAAAATGATCTTATCAGCGGTCTGCCCTTCAAGTCAAACACTCAGAATATGACCGATACGGAGAAAAAAGAGCAGTTCCTTTCATACGTTTCCTCGCTCGACACGAACGGCAAGGCGCAGATGCTTTCCAGAATACAGTGCCTTCTTGCTGAGCAAACCGGACTTGAGGCGGGGGTAAACGCTGCCTTCCAGTCTCCCGAGATGCAGGATAAAGAGGCATTGGTAGCAATGCTCAGTGCGGCGATCGCCGAGCAGATGGGCGCAGATCCCGCACAGATATCGGAATATTTTGCCGACAAAACACTTGAGGACCTGCAGGAGCTGCTTCGCCCTACGGTCGAAGAGAGGGTAAAGGCGGCAATAGCTATGCAGGTCGAGGCGGGACTTGCGGCTCAGTTCGGAGCGTACGATTCCCCCGAGGCGAGAGCTATGGCACTCGACGGCTTGCTTGGAACTTATACCGACGAGCAGAGCGCGCTCTTCTATGACAATCTGACAAATTTCTCAAATTTAAGCTATGAGGACAGACTTATATCTCTGGGCTGCATAGATCTTGATTCTC
>JAZNES010000230.1:0-3063 GCA_045588755.1 Eubacteriales bacterium
ATATAAGCTACGGTCTTTCCGATTCGACCGAGGCTGAGGTTACGGACGATTTATCCGATTTTGAGGTGTAATATCCGCGTTGGCGGTTACAAATAACTAATTTAAAGAGGAAAAGAAAATGAGAGCTAACATACCGAAGGGAATGGGCGGACCTCAGAATATGAGTGCTATGCTTCGTCAGGCACAGAAGATGCAGGAGGATATGGCAGCGTTGCAGGAGGATCTTGACGCACGTGAGTATGACGTAAGCGCAGGCGGCGGAGCTGTTGCAGTTAAAATAAACGGTAAGAGAGAGATACTGTCTATCGATATACAGCCCGAGATCGTTGACCCCGACGATATTGAGACATTGTCGGATATTCTCGTTGCCGCAGTAAACGAGGCAATAAAGAGAGTAGATGAGACCAATAACGCCGAAATGTCGGCAATTACGGGTGGCATGGGCCTGCCAGGAATGTTCTGATATGGCTAACTATCTTGAATCGCTTGAACGTTTGTCCGAGCAATTTTCAAAGCTTTCGGGTGTAGGCAGAAAATCGGCTATGAGAATGGCATTTTCTCTTATAGCACTTGATGAAGAATCGGCGCAGGAATTTGCCAATACCATACTCGAAGCTAAGCAAAGGATACACGAGTGTCCTATATGCGGAAATCTTACCGACAAAGAGCTTTGCTCTGTGTGTGACGATATAAGCAGAGATAGAAGCACGATATGTGTAGTAGAGGATGTAAAAACGGTATTGTCGCTTGAAAAGGTCCGTGAATACAGAGGAGTTTATCATGTTTTGCACGGTGCTATCTCGCCCGTAAACGGAATAACTCCCGATAAGATCCGCTTCAGAGAGCTTATCGAGCGCGTCGGCTCAAATGACGTCAAGGAGGTCATCATAGCAACTAATCCTACTCCCGACGGAGAGGTTACCGCTATGTATATATCAAAGTACTTAAAGCCGCTTGGCATAAAGGTGACGCGTCTTGCGTACGGAATACCCGTTGGCGCTGATCTTGAATATGCCGATGAGGTGACTCTCGGTAGGGCTATCGACGGAAGAAGAGACATATAAAAAGAATCGTTATAATAAAATCGGCAGAGTAATTATATCTCTGCCGATTTTGTCGTATATACAGCTTTAGTGAGATAAAATCTGCATTTTATCTTAAAAAATCTACCACTGGGCAAAAACCACTTTACAAAAATAGTGAATAATGGTAAAATCAAAACATCGGGAGGTGATATGTCTTGAGAATAAAAATAGAGATCGCGGACGAAAGCGAGGAGATAGTCATACGCTGTCGTGAACGTGATGAGCGTATACTCGAAATAGAGCGCGTGATAGACACCGTCTTAAAGGGCAGTGGAGAGATGGCACTATACTTATCGGGCACGGAGTTTTTCGTTGTTAAAAGCGATATTTTGTTTTTTGAGAGCGAGGGCGATAAAATATACGCTCAGACGTCAGATAAAAGATATGTTACCGACTATAAGCTTTTTGAGCTTGAAAACGTGATGCCTCATTATTTCGTTCGTATATCGAAATCAACAATAGCAAACGTAAAGGTAATATCTTCTATGCGACGAGAGGTAACAGGAAACGGTGAGGTGACATTTAAGAATTGTGAAAGACGCGCGTATTTTTCACGCGGATATTACAAGAGATTAAGAGATAAAATTGATGAAGTGAGGTTTGGAAAATGAGAGCTGGGAAAATAATTTTGGGACTTGTACTTATCGCTGTGGCGCTGCTTTTAATATTCGAGGCGGTCGGCATTATAGAGCCTATAACGAGCATTATCGGTGAGATCACCTTTTGGCAGGTAATTGGCGGAATAGTGCTGGTAAGCGGAATAGTGACGCTCTTGTCGGCAGGACAGTTTTGGCAGATATTCGTGCTGCTTGGTTTTTTGTTTATGATATTTGAGAAAAATATTGCCTATATATGTGGTATAGAGGGTGACGATGTTATAAATAATTGGCTCGTTTTTGGTTGTTCACTTTTGCTTTCTGCGGGCTTTATGTTTCTTATTCCAAGTGAAACAAGAAAAAAGAGAAAAAATAAGAAGCAAAACCGAGGACATTTCGCGCTTCACGTTAATAGCAACGAAATGGCCTCGGGCGTAGTCTATATTAATTGCGAGGAGTTCGGCAACACCGATATGGAGCGCAGCGTAAAAAACAAGCTTGGATCGCTTGAGGTGAATTTTGAAAATGCCGCAAGCTACAAAGGTGGCGCAACCTTGCACCTTGAAAATTCGATTGGCGCAATTGAGGTAAAGGTGCCGAAGAGTTGGAGGGTCAACTGTGACGACCTGATACTCGTTCTTGGAGCACTTGAAGTTGAGCACGAGGAGGAGAGCGCCGATTCCCCCGTTCTTATATTAGAGGGAAGGGTAAAGCTCGGTGCTGTTGAGGTCGAAAGAGTATAAATACTGATAATGAGAGAACGGGGTAGTGTATTCTGCCCCGTTTTTTATAGTAATATTTTAATGCCATTTGCTAATTCTGATTTTTCGCGCTCCATTCAAAATAATTAAAGTGATCTCTGCAATACCGATTATATTGTTCAGTGACTTTGCTTATTCCGCTGTATTCCTTCTTTTTTAGCATATTTGAATAGAAGGGAAGCTGCGAGGAGGTTTCGGGCAATATACCCTTTCCAAGATTTCGCCAGGTATATTGAGCGTCGGTGACGTATACCTGAACGGGAAAGCTCCTCTCGACTTTTATGAGTGATATCTGAATAACGTTCTCGGGTGGACATTCGGGGCAAGCAACGCCTTTATATTGGCTGTCGTAGTTTACCATAGTGTGGATATCACAATATTTTGTCGGTTCAGTACCCTTTACGAAATAACCGTATTCTATCCTTGAACCTCTTGGGTCGGATCTGCAGGCTTGGCTTATAAGTTTACCCGAATCCTTGCAATATCCCGCTTTTACGATATTATTACTTATTTCAAAGCTCTTTGAATTACCCTTTTGCAGCTTTGTCATAACTTCATTCCAGACCTTATGGCAAGAATCGGTAGCGGAGTTGTCAAGAGTTTTTGGGTATTCGTATCCTA
>JAZNES010000231.1:0-5312 GCA_045588755.1 Eubacteriales bacterium
ACATAACGGTATCATTGAAAATTATGCTGAGATCTCCGAGGTCTTAAAGGGTAATGGATATACCTTTATCTCCGAGACCGATACAGAAACTGCGGCAAAGCTTGTAGATATGTTCTATAAAGTTTCCTCTGAGCCTATAGATGCCATTCTTAAAGCCTTGAAGGTTATAAGAGGCTCGTATGCGTTTGGGATTATGTTCGCGGCAGAGCCCGACGTTATATACGCAGTGCGCAAGGACAGTCCTCTTATCGTAGCGTCGGATGCGAACGGCTCTTATATTGCTTCCGATATTCCCGCTGTTTTGAAGTATACTAAAAAGTATTATAGACTTGACGAGGGCGTTATTGCAAGATTAAAAGGTAACGAGATAGAATTCTTTGATTCTCTTGGAAATCAGGTCGAGCAAAGACTCGAGGAGGTCGATTGGGACGTAGAGCAGGCTCAAAAGGGCGGATACCCGCACTTTATGCTCAAAGAAATACACGAGGAGCCCGCAGTCGCCCGAAAGACCTTGGAGGCAAGGATAATGAACGGATTGCCCTATTTTGGAGTTAACTCTATTGATGGAGAGATGCTTACAAAATTTGATAATATACACATAGTCGCTTGCGGTACAGCTATGCATGCAGGACTTATGGGTAAGGCTGTTATCGAAAAGTTGGCAAGGATCCCCGTTAACGTTGAGATAGCGAGCGAGTTCAGATATCGCGATCCCATATTGAAAGAAAATGATCTTGTAATAGTTATATCTCAGTCAGGAGAGACGGCAGATACTCTTGCCGCTCTGCGCCACGCAAAGCAAAAGGGTGTATATACCTTGGGTATAGTAAACGTTATAGGTTCTTCTGTTGCAAGAGAGGCTGACAGTGTCATATATACCTGGGCAGGTCCTGAGATCGCAGTGGCAAGTACAAAAGCTTTTGTCGTTCAGTGTGCTATTCTTTATCTGCTTGCTTTCAGATTTGCTTTGGCTCATAAAACCATGTCGGAGGATGACGTAAGGGATATTTGCTCCCCTCTTGCCAAAGAAATATCCAATGCCATAAACAGCGCACTTGATCTGAATGAAAAGATAAGAGACTGCGCTTCAAAGCTTATAACCGCCGAGCATCTTTTCTATATTGGAAGAGGTATGGACTGGACTATGTGTGTTGAAGCCTCTCTGAAGCTTAAAGAAATATCTTATATTCACAGTGAGGCATATGCCGCAGGTGAGCTCAAACACGGTACTATCTCGCTCGTTACAGAAGGTGTTCCCGTTATTGCCTTTTGTTCTGTAGGAAATATATGTGAAAAGACTATATCGGGCATACGTGAGGTTAAATCAAGGGGGGCGTACGTTATTGCGGTATGCTCTAAGTCTATTGCCGATAAATTTGATATTCCTTGTGACGATATTATCGTTATCCCAGATACCGCACACGAAATATTCATGCAATTCCCTATGGCTACGGTTATGCAGCTTATCGCTTACCACGCGTCAGCACTTAAAGGTCTTGACGTTGATAAGCCGAGAAATCTTGCTAAATCGGTTACGGTTGAATAATAAAAAGCTGTTGAGTAGTTTTACTCAACAGCTTTTGCTTTTTGATATGCCCATCTTTCGTCACCGTTTGCAAGATTGATTATGCCACAATATTGGAATCCGAGCTTTTTAAGAAGAGATTGCATAGGAATGTTATCCTCATGAGTATCTATTTTCAAGTTAAGACATTGACTGTAAGCCCAATTCAGCGCGAAGGTAGCAGCTCCCTTTGTGTTCGGTGCTGCGGCAATACGGTGAACGACACCGTAAGCATCATCGTTCAACCAATTCCCTTTTATTTTTATATAGGTGGGATCGACCGTTTTGTCAAAAAAGAATACGCAAGCAATCTTGTCATTATCTTGGCAAAGATAGAGCTTTTGATTTTCTATATCGTCCTCTATAACCGACTGATAAGGATATCCGCCTGCCCATTGACTAAGATTACCGTTTTTTCTCATAAATTCCCTTGCGCTTGCATATATGGCAAGAATTTCGTCAAGATCTTCTTTTTTAGCTTTTCTTATATCCATAAGTTCCTTTTGAGAATAATCCCCGATAGAATATTCTGTCGGGGATTATTTTAATTATTGATCAGTTGAAATACTTAACGGCCGACTCAAACATCTTAAGATCGAAGTTTCCTTCAACGTTCTTATAAAGTCCGCTGCCTATTCTTTCGGAGTGGCCCATCTTTCCGAATACGTGTCCGTCGGGAGAGGTGATTCCCTCTATTGCGGCACAGGAGTTGTTCGGGTTGAACAAGATATCCGAAGTGGGATTTCCGTTGAGATCGGCATACTGTGTAGCTATCTGGCCGTTAGCCGCAAGTGATGCGATAAACTCATCAGATGCAAGGAATCTACCTTCTCCGTGAGATATCGGCACGGTATATACGTCTCCGACGTTGGTAGCAGACAACCAAGGAGATTTGTTAGATGCTATTCTTGTTCTTACAAGTCTCGACTGGTGACGGCCAATGGTATTGAAGGTAAGAGTAGGACAGTTTTCATCGGTATCGGTTATCTCACCGAATGGTACGAGTCCGAGCTTGATTATAGCCTGGAATCCGTTACAGATTCCGCACATAAGTCCGTCTCTGTTCTTAAGCAGGTTATTTACCTCGTCCTTAATAGCACCGTTTCTGAAGAATGCCGTAATGAATTTACCCGAACCGTCAGGCTCGTCTCCACCCGAAAATCCACCGGGTATGAAGATTATCTGCGAGTTCTTTATCTTCTTTGCAAATTCCTCAACAGAGTTTGCAATTCCCTCTTTTGTAAGGTTGTTAATTACAAAGATCTCAGCCTCAGCCCCTGCGCGAGTAAATACCTTTGCGGAGTCGTATTCGCAGTTTGTACCGGGGAATACGGGGATAAGAACTCTGGGCTTAGCTACCTTAATGCTTGAAGCCTTGCGATCGCCGGGCTTACAATCATAGGAAAAGGCAGGAATATTGTTCTTTGCTTCCTTGGCTCTTGTCGGGAAAACGCTTTCAAGCTTGCTCTCGTACTCGGTGTAAAGGCTATCAAGGCAAACGCTTTCACCTGCGAATTCTACGGCATATTTCTCGGTGGTAGTTCCGAGAAGCTTTCCAACAGAAAGGCTGTCATCAGAAAGCTCAACGATAAACGAACCGTATGAATATCCGAAGATCTCGTCAAGTGCGACATCATTGTCAAACTTAAATCCGATAGAGTTACCGAAGCACATCTTCATAACTGCTTCTGCGATTCCTCCGTAAGTAGGAGTATATACAGCTACTGCCTTCTTGCTTGAAACAAGCTCGAACACAGTATCGTAAACCTTCTTAAGAGAAGCTGTATCGGGAAGATTATCCTTGGTGTATTCGGGAGAGATCAAAACGACCTTGTGCGAAGGAGCTTTGAATTCGGGCGATACGACGTTTGCTATCTTTTCGGTAGTTACAGCAAACGATACGAGTGTAGGCGGAACGTCGATCTTTTCGAAGCTTCCGCTCATAGAGTCCTTTCCACCGATAGCGGCTATTCCAAGCTCCTTCTGAGCCTTGAAACCGCCGAGAAGCGCTGCGAGAGGCTTGCCCCAGCGCTTTGGATCCTTCATAGGCTTCTCAAAGTATTCCTGGAAGGTAAGATAAACGTCCTCGAATTTAGCACCGGTAGCAATAAGCTTTGATACCGACTCTATAACTGCAAGATAAGCTCCGTGATAAGGGCTCTTTTCGGATATAAAAGGGTTATATCCCCAAGACATGATAGAGCAGGTATCTGTATCTCCGTTTTCAAGGGAGATCTTGTGTGCCATAGCCTGAATAGGAGTGCTCTGATTCTTTCCACCGAAGGGCATAAGGATAGTTCCTGCACCGATAGTGGAGTCAAATCTTTCCGAAAGACCTCTCTTTGAGCATACGTTAAGGTCAGAAGCAAGCTTTGTAAGATTTTCACTGAAGCTTCCCTCTGTCTTTCTCGTATAATCAACGGGAGTGTTGACGGTAATATCTATATGCTTCTGCGCACCGTTTGAGTTAAGGAAATCACGCGAAAGATCGACTATCTTCACGCCGTTCCAAGTCATTGTAAGACGGTTATCGTCTGTCACTGTTGCAACAACAGTGGCTTCGATGTTCTCGGAGTTGGCAAGCTCTATAAATCTTTGTGCATCCTTTGCTCTTACAACGACAGCCATTCTTTCCTGCGACTCACTTATAGCAAGCTCTGTTCCGTCAAGACCGTCATACTTTTTAGGAACTGCATTAAGGTCGATGCTTACACCATCAGAAAGCTCACCGATTGCAACCGAAACTCCACCAGCACCGAAGTCGTTACAACGCTTGATAAGAGTTGATGCCTCCTTATTTCTGAAAAGTCTTTGAAGCTTACGCTCTTCGGGAGCATTTCCCTTTTGAACTTCTGCTCCGCAGGTATTAATAGATTCAAGAGTATGAGACTTTGAGGATCCCGTTGCGCCTCCGCAGCCGTCACGTCCCGTACGTCCGCCAAGAAGGATAACAACGTCACCGGGAGTAGGAACTTCTCTTACTACATTCTCAGCGGGAGCTGCAGCAATAACCGCACCTATCTCCATACGCTTTGCTACGTAGCCCTCGTGATAAAGCTCGTCGACCTGTCCTGTTGCAAGACCTATCTGGTTACCGTAAGAAGAATATCCTGCGGCGGCAGTAGTAACGATCTTTCTCTGAGGAAGCTTTCCTGCCATAGTTTCATTTACTGCCTTAAGAGGATCAGCAGCACCGGTTACACGCATAGCAGCATAAACGTATGAACGACCCGAGAGAGGATCGCGTATTGCGCCTCCGATACAAGTAGCAGCTCCTCCGAAGGGCTCTATCTCGGTAGGATGGTTATGGGTCTCATTCTTGAAAAGCAAGAGCCAATCCTGATCCTCACCGTTTACGTTGACCTTTATCTTAACAGTACAAGCGTTGATCTCCTCGGATTCGTCAAGCTTTGGAAGCTTTCCTTCCTTTTTGAGATATCTTACTGCAACGGTAGCGATATCCATAAGGTTTATCGGTTTGGTTCTTCCGATTGCCGCACGTGTAGCTATATATTCGTTATAAGCCGCTTCAATAAGCTCGTCCTCAAACTTAACACTGTCTATAGTGGTCAAGAAGGTAGTGTGACGGCAATGGTCAGACCAATATGTATCTATCATACGGATTTCGGTGAGAGTAGGGCATCTGTTCTCGGATTTGAAGTAATCCTGACAGAATTTGATATCTCCCTCGTCCATTGCGAGGCCGTAGTTCTTAACGAAATCAGACAGGCCCGCCTCATCAAGGTCA
>JAZNES010000232.1:0-4083 GCA_045588755.1 Eubacteriales bacterium
GTTCTTATCAAATCCTATTATGCACTTCTCTTTTGCCCACTTGAGAGCTCTCTGGTACTCTGCCTCGTCGTAGATTCCCTCGCTCATTCTTCTGATGATCTCGACCTCATCGACCGACTCAACGCGAAGTCCAAGGTAGGATTCAAGGAAGTCGGAATCTATGATAGATCCGCCTATACCCATACAAATAGAACCGATCTGCAAGTAAGACTTGCCTCTCATAGTTGCAACCGCAACTGCAGCGCGAGCAAAGCGCAATATCTTTTCCTTGATATCGTCGCCTATTGTGGTATCGTCTGCATCAACTACGTCATGACCGTAAATACCAAATGCGGGAAGTCCTTTCTGAGCGTGGGTAGCGAGTACCGATGCAAGATATACCGCACCGGGACGCTCGGTAGCGTTAAGTCCCCAAACCGCCTTTATGGTTTCGGGATTCATATCCATAGTCTCAGAGCCGTAGCACCAACAAGGAGTTACGGTAAGGGTTATAGCAACGCCCTCTTTTCTGAATTTTTCCTCGCAAGCAGCCGCCTCTGCCACACGTCCTATCGTCGTGTCGGCAATTACGACCTGTACGGGTGTACCGTCGGAGTATTTCAAATTGCTTGAAATAAGCTCTGCGGCAGATCTTGCCATATTCATAGCCTGATCTTCAAGTCCTTCTCTTACCTTCAAGGGTCCGCGTCTTGCATCAATAACAGGACGTATACCGATCTTTGGGTAATCTCCTATAAACCTAGACATAATTAAGTTCTCCTTTTTATATTGTTTATTTTAATTTCAACGTTTTTCGAAAAGATATATAGCTTTAATAAAAGCTCCGTTTGACTTATTTGAAGAGAATATCGGACATCTCGCCCATCTGTCTTATACAGTGCTTCTGATATCCGCTGAGATTTTTCTCATCGTTAGCTCTCGAATAGGTCTCCATAGGAATTCCGACAATGTCGTTGAGATAATACTTAGCACAGCAAGGATATGTAAACATTTCAAGATGCGATGTAAGTCCAAGATAATCCTGCAAAAGCGTTGCTTCCTCGGAATTCCAATCTGACTTCATAAGACGAACGTAAAGCTCGGGGTGGAAGTTTGCCATAACTCCGCAATATCCGTAAACACCGTTCTTGAGAGTGTCAAGAAGAGTCTGTCCGTTTGCATTGAATATCTTAAGCTCACTTCCCTCGCACCATTTAACTCTGCGGGCGATCTCTTCCTTGTCACAGCAAGTATCCTTGATGAAGAAGAATCTTCCGGTAGAAGCGCACCACTTTATCATCTTCTCGGTAAGAAGTCTCTTGTAAGGCTTAGGGCACTCGTAAACGCCAAGAGGCATATCAGCGGGAAGTTCTGCGATAAGCTTTTCGGTATCAGCTATCCATTTTTCTTCACTGGTATTCTCAATGTCCATTCTGTTGCTGATAAGAATGAGCGCATCGGGGCCCTCGGCCGCAATAGCGTTAAGCTCCTTTACCTGATCCTCGAAGCTATCGGAAACGTGTCCCGAAGCAACGATCATCATAGGCTCACGGCTTTTATCCTTTTGAGCCAACTCGCGACTCTTTCTGATTACGGTTCTTGTAATAAGAACTCTCTCTTCGAGTGTCAAAAAGAATATCTCGCTCGACTGGCAGGTGGCAAAGATACCGTCGCATCCCATATTCCAATACCACTCAACGAGCTTTTCACAAGTTTCATAATCGACCTGTCCGTTCTTGTAAGGCGTTATCATCGTAGGATATACGCCACCCTTTACCTTAAAATCCATATTTTTCTCCTAAAATTTTATTTTTGTGCGACCTGAAGCACACTTTGTATGATATCATTATATAATAATTTTACATTATTATCAATGCTAATTCTTGACTTATTTTTGTATTTTTTGGACATTTACTTGACTTTTTTCGGTTTATTATGTTATAATTGCCTTTGTACAGATTACAACTAAAACGAGGGTGTGACGATGTCGATAACAGATAAAAAAAGTGTTATAGAAAAGCTCAAGCCAATAAATAAAATAACTGTTCCTCAGATGAGTGACCCTGTTGGACTTCATATATACACAGTCCAATTAAATTCCTACGAGGAAGCGAAAAATACTTTTCATTTCAAGCCCCATAAACATTCTTTCTTTGAAGTGTATTTTGTAATTTCAGGAAGTGTCATCTATAATATAAGCAATCAAAAAGGAAACGTTCAGGCAAACGAAGGAGAATTTATCTTAGTTCATCCAAACGTCAAGCACACGTTATTGGAGTGCTCTTCTGATTTTACAAGATTGTCATTTTGTTTTGAGCTTGACGACGTTGAAAAAAACGCGATCACGTCTTATATCAACAACTCGCTTTTTAATTTGAAATACCCCTGCAAAAAAACAAATGACGAAATAGACACAGCCATCTGTACCATAGCTCAACACGTATCTACAAAAAACTTTTTTACGCCGTATATAATCAGAAACGATATATTCAATCTCATATGCGAGCTTTCGAAGCTTCTCTCTCCTCATCAGGAGCTTGTCTCCGACCTTCAAAAAGAAGATACCCTCGCCGATTCAAGATATGTTTACGCAAAAAAATTCATAAAAGACAATATTCGCTCTAATATAAAGACAGTCGAGGTGGCTACAAACGTACATCTGAGCACCAAGCAATTAAACCGTCTTTTCTTCAAATACGAAGGAAAAAGCGTTTTCGATTACATTCAGGAAAAGCGTTGCAGTGCCGCAAAGAAGCTTCTTCTTGACAAAAACCGCTCCCTCTCGGAAATAAGTGAGATACTCGGCTTTTCTGACGAGTTTTATTTTAATAGATTTTTTAGAAAAAATACGGGATTTACCCCTCACAAATTCCGTCTGCTCAATGGAGAAAAATAAAAAACAGACGTTGCGCATGCAACGTCTGTTTTTTATTAAAGCTGATCGGTAAAGAGCTTTGCGCGGCGAGTTATGTCCTCGTAATCCCCCGCAAAGATCGACTTCTTGTCAGCTATAGCCGTAGCGACTCCGATTCCCTTTGCGCCTGCCGCAAAATATTCCTTCATATTGTCTGCGTTAACTCCGCCGACAGCAAGGAATTTGATATGTGAAAGCGGTACTGCGAGTGCCTTAAGGTAGGACATCTTGACCTCTGAATTCGGGAAAAGCTTAGCAAAATCCGCGCCGTAACGGTGAGCGTTAGCCGCGTCAGTAGGAGTGAATACACCGGGGATAGATACCATTCCGAGCTCTCTGGTCTTTCTTATAACAGGCTCGTAGCAATCGGGAGAGATTATAAATTCAGCACCTGCGGCATAAGCAAGCTCGACCTGCTCCTCGGTCATAACCGTACCTGCGCCGACTCTCACTCTGCCTTCAAAGTGCTCCTTGAGAGCGTGGATATAAGAAGCGGTAGTCTTGTCACTTACAGCTCCCGTCTGGTCAAAAGTAACCTCTACAAGACTTATTCCGCCCTTTGCCATAGCGTCAACGGCGTTTATAAGCTGCTCCTCTGTAAATCCTCTCATTATGACAATTATCTTATTCTTTTCAATATCTCTTATGATCTCTTCTCTGTTAAGCATATATAATTCCCCTGTAAATTATTTTTTTATTATTTCAAGCGCTTTTTGAAGCGATTCCGCAACGGCGTTGTCATCTGCAGTATCGAAGATTATAAGGCTGTCAACAGCCTTATCGTTTTCAAGCTGTGTGGGTGCTGTGTAATTTGTCTTTTTTACATATTCGTCCCAATTTTCAAGCTTGAGAGTATCTCTGTCCGAATTTCTTTTCTTCATTCTCTCATAGCAAACGTCAAGAGGTGCTGTCACCCATATAAGCACAAGCTCAGCTCCAAGCGATGCCGTCTTTTCTTTGAGCGAGCGCATATACTCACTGTCTCTGACCTCTTTTCCAAAAGGTGCGTTAAGTATAACAAGGTCCTCAAATCTCAGTGCAGAAAAAGCGATACTCAAAATAGTGGAATATTCTGACGGACGCAGATTTTTCAAGTAGAATTCTCCGTCCATATCGAGTTCCTCACCGCAAAGCTCGAAGGAGCATCTGAGCAGATCGGCAAGATGGTCTTTATCGAGATATACGATATG
>JAZNES010000233.1:0-2461 GCA_045588755.1 Eubacteriales bacterium
GCTATAAATGATCTTATTCCCTCTGCGTACACCGAGGCTCTCAAGGAAGCAGAGCTTGACACCGTTGGACAGCCTGAATTTGACGTTATTTCTATCGACGATAACGGCCTTGTTCTCTCCGCAAAGGTATATACCAAACCCGAGGTTGAAATAAAGGATTACGTCGGTCTTGCAGTTGAAAAAACTATTGCTCCCGTTACTGACGAGGAGATAGACAGAGAGATCAACACTGTAAGAGAAAGAAACTCTCGTGAGCTTAACGTAACCGATCGTGCAGCCCAGATGGATGATACTACGGTTATAGATTTTGAAGGCTTCGTTGACGGAGTTGCATTCGAAGGCGGCAAGGGTACTGACTATGCTCTTAAGCTTGGCTCCGGTTCATTTATTCCCGGATTTGAGGAGCAGATCGTAGGAAAGAACATTGACGAGGAATTTGATGTAAACGTTACCTTCCCTGAAGAGTATCATGCAAAGGATCTCGCAGGAAAGCCCGCTGTATTCAAGGTCAAGATCCACGCTATAACAAAGGTTGAGCTTCCTGAACTTGACGATGAATTTGCAAAAGATGTTTCTGAATTTGATACTTTTGCTGAATATAAAGATGATATAAAGGCAAAAATCCAGAAGAGACATGAGGCAGACGCTGAAAATGCAGTTGACGAAAAGCTTGCAGAGGCCCTTATGGAAAAGCTTGAGGCTGATATTCCCGAGGTTATGTTCCTTGAGGAGACCGAGAATTTCGTACGTGACTATGACAACAGACTTCGCGCAAGCGGTCTTGATCTCGCTACTTATTTCAAGTATACAGGTCTTACTCTTGATGCTCTCCGTGAGCAGATGAGACCCCAGGCTGAAAAGCAGGTAAAGGTAAGACTCGCTCTTGAAAAGATCGCTGTACTTGAAAATCTCGAAGCTACCGAGGAAGATGTCGAGGCAGAATTCGAATCTATCGCAAAGATGTACAATATTGATGTTGAGCAGGTTAAGGCCCAGCTTCCCAAGGATGCTATCGTAGCTGACATGAAGGTCAAGAAGGCTATGGAATTCGTTAAGGAAAAGGCTGCTATAAAGGTTAAGAAACCCAGAAAGCCTCGTGCTCCCAAGGCTGCAGCCGAGGTAGCTCCTGCTGAGGAAACTGTTACTGAATAAAATATATTTTTAGTCGATTATGCTTCGTTACCCCTTTGTAACGAAGCATAAATCGCAGAATGGAGTTTTTTATGATTTACGGTAATAACGGAATTTATGATGCCCTCGTTCCAATGGTAGTTGAACAAACAAGCAAGGGCGAGCGTTCATATGATATTTTTTCAAGACTGCTCAATGACAGAATTATATTCTTGTCTGATGAAGTAAACGATACCACCGCTTCTCTTGTGGTTGCACAGCTTCTTTTCCTCGAAGCACAGGATCCCGATAAGGATATCTCATTTTATATAAATAGCCCCGGCGGGTCCGTCACCGCAGGTATGGCAATATACGACACTATGAAATTCATAAAGTGCGACGTATCAACTATATGTATCGGTATGGCGGCAAGTATGGGTGCCTTCCTTCTTTCTTCGGGAACAAAGGGCAAGCGCATTGCTCTGCCTAACAGTGAGATAATGATACATCAGCCTCTCGGTGGAGCAAAGGGTCAGGCTACCGATATAAAAATTCAGGCAGAGCTTATACTTCGTACAAGAGATAACCTCAATAGAATTCTTGCAGAAAATACGGGACGTTCTATAGAAGAGATTGCTCGCGACACAGAAAGAGATAACTTTATGACTTCACAGCAGGCTCTTGAATATGGCTTGATCGATAAGATATACGACAAGCGCGCCTGATTATTTTTGAAAGGATTTAACCAATGGCAACAAATAACGGCGGAAAAAATGATGGAAATATGCCTCGCACCTTGCGATTCTGCTCCTTTTGCGGACGTAAGGAAAATCAGGTGAATTTCTTGATCCCCTCCCCTACCGGACTTTATATTTGTGATTTTTGTGTAGATGCTTGCGACAGACTTATTTACGAAAGCACTGTTGATACGGAAAAAGAAGACGTTTTGTCTCTTTCATCTATTCCAAAGCCTATTCAGATCAAAGAAAGTCTTGATCAATACGTTATAGGTCAAAATGAAGCCAAAATAGCATTATCGGTAGCGGTATATAATCACTATAAACGTATATTAAATAAGCAGGATATCGAAAAAAGCAAGGGTACTCGCGCTAAAAATGAAGAAACCGCAACGAATGACGTTGAACTTCAAAAGAGCAACGTGCTTCTTATCGGTCCTACAGGTGTTGGAAAGACCTATCTTGCTCAAACACTTGCTAAGACGCTTAAGGTTCCTTTTGCTATTGCCGATGCAACCACTCTTACCGAGGCAGGATACGTCGGTGAAGACGTTGAAAACATCTTGTTAAGACTTATTCAAGCGGCAGACTATGATATAGAGCTTGCCGAGCAT
>JAZNES010000234.1:0-3832 GCA_045588755.1 Eubacteriales bacterium
AATCTTCTTTATTGCGGTGATTGCGGACACAAGCTGTGGTTTAACATCAACAAACAGAATCCGAGCATCCGCTTTTACAGTTGCTCAAACTACAAAGGACTTCGCGGCACCTGTGAGTCAACTCATTACGTCAGAGAAGATTCCTTGGAGCAGGTGGTGAAGATGGAACTCTTCAAGCTTGCCACCTACCTTGACCACGACGAGGACGCCTTTGCAGAGCTTTTGGAGCATAAGACAAACAAAGACTCAATGGCTGAAAGAAAGGCGGCAGAGAGTGCCTTGGCGGCGGCTACGGCACGAAGCCAAGAACTGCTCCGTCTCTATGAAAGGGTATATGAGGACAATGTCAATGGCAAGGTAACGGATGATTGGTTTATGCGACTGTCTCACAAATACGAGGTCGAGCAAGAAGAACTCAAGAAGCAGATGTTCGATCTCAAGAACAAGATTGAACGCCTTGACACCGCGCAGAACTCGTCGGGTAGCTTTATCCGAGCAATACGGAAGTTTATGACGATGCAAACGTTGACTCCCATTGTCCTTCAAGAACTTATCGACAAAATTGAGGTCTTTCCGATTGAGGGAACGGGCAAGAACAGAACACAACGGCTTGTCATTCATTACCGCTTTGTCGGCTGTATTGATCTGCCGAGCATCGTACCCAAGCACACCTACAAGCTCGACTCACGGCAGGGAGTGGCTATCGAATATCTCCCAAGCGCAGTATAACTAAACAAATAAAAAAGAGCAGACGAATCTGCTCCAAACAATCAAATATTAAGTAAACACAGGCAAAAAATATCGAGTGTTCCTAACATCAGTTATGAACACTCGATATGGTCGGAATGACAGGATTTGAACCTGCGACATCCTGGTCCCAAACCAGGCGCGCTACCAACTGCGCTACATCCCGATAAAATATTAAGTTTTTGATTTGTGCAGTTGTCCGCTGCGCTTCCTGTTACAACTAAGGCTCTGTCAAGCTATCAAGGACAATTAATTATAATTGATTTTCGCCGTTTTGTCAATAGGATTTGGGGATTTTTGGGTCGGGGATACTATTTGCTTTTTTTGAAAATCTCTGCGCATAACCGCATTTTTTACAGAGCTCCTCCGTGGCGACTCCTTTTTCGAAGCCGTCGTATATTTCTTTGGCTCTTTTGCCGTTAATTATATTTTCAAGCTCCTCTTCAAAAAGATTTCCAAGTCCCATATTTCCGTCATGATCAAGGCAGCAGGGAACTACCGTGCCGTCGCAAAGCACGCCTATCTGATCGCGCAGAGCATAACAAAAAGAGGGGGCTTGAGAGATATTTGCTTCAAGGTCGGGCCAATCGAATTTATCCCCGTATTCGATATAGACTCGCTCACCTATACGGATCCCATGTTTTTCCCTTACGGGTTCGTTACCAAAATAAGTCTTTAACTTTTCAAGAATGGCGGTGTTGAGTTCGTTTTCTCCGCCGTTATTCCACAGTCTGAGCACTATTATCTTTTTACCCTCTGCGAGCTTGGCAAAGGAAAAACAAGAGTCAAGATATTTCTCGAAGCTCATAGAAAGGTCGTTTGCCTCAAAGGCGTGCAAGGATATATTTATTTTGTGAAGTGCAGGGGAAGTCACAAGGAGCTCGGCGTGCTTTGCAAGAAGCGTTCCGTTTGTAGTTATTATTACCTTGAAGCTAAGCTTATTTGCGATATCGAGAATATTTTTAAGCTCGGGGTGACAGAGCGGCTCACCCATAAGATGAAGATAAAGATATTCGGTATAGCCTCGGAGCTTTTTTGCGAGAATTGAAAACTCGTCGGGGGTCATTACGCGAGAGCTTCTTTTTGTTCCGATACAAAAGCGACAGCTGAGGTTACATAGGTTCGATATTTCAAGATATGCTTTTCTGAATCTCATATGTCCTCCGTGTCGTGCGCTTTAATATCCGAGCGTTCTGAGTATTTCGGTGCGAAGCTTTTCTGTCTGGTCGGAATTTCCCGTTATCAATACGAATCCAACCTTTTTTGCCGTTGCTATGGCATTTTTTGCCGCTGATTTGTAAGTAGTGTTTATTGACGTGGTGATGTTGAGACTCGGATCTTGGCAAGCTGTATCTGTCGTTTCGGGCAACAAGGACAGCTCCTTGACGTCGTATCCAAACTCTGCGAGCTTGTCAAGATACTCTTTTATGAGAGAGGGGACCTGCGAGATAAAGAGAGTTACCTCGTTTCCCGTTTGCTCCTTAAAATCCACGAGCGTTTCTATCATAGTGCCTACGGCTTCCGATTTGTGCGTACTGTCAACGATAATGGTAGGCATTATCGACAAAGTTTCAAATTTTGCCTTTATATCAACGCTTTTAAGCCCCTGATATATGCTTTCATAGTCTATATCAAAGCCCGAACGGTTGAGCATACCTACAGCCTCAATAACTACAGCGGCGTTTATCATTTGAAATCTTCCGCAGAGGTTTACGGTATAATCCTGATTTTTATAAGAGAATTCAGAGCCCTTGAGTGAAAGTCGTTTTACGTTAAGTGCGGGCTTGACGGGAGTCGACAGTCTGCAATTTGCCGCGGCACAGGCATCGGATATCATTTTATAGGCTTCGCTGTTTTGCGGAGCACTTATTATTTCGGGAAGCTCGGGTTTTATATATGATTTTATTCTGCGAGCTTCGGCGGAATTTGTGTCGGGAATCGTACCGCAGATAACAGTGCCTATTGGCAAGGGAAGGAATTTCGAGGGGTCATTTGCGTTGTGATCTCCCTTGATAAGACAAAGCCTACAATTTGATTCCTTGAATGCAAGAAGTGACATAAGCAGTATTATCTCGTTCTTTGTAGGTTCTGCATCTACCTTGCCCGTTATCAGCGACTCCGACAAGCTATCGTCCTTTGCGTCTATTTTTTTCTTCAATAAGGAGACGGCTCCCGCTATCATCTCGGTGTATCTTACGAGATTTTCCATAGAAAGAGGCAGCTCGTCTACCGTAATGTTCTGACGGGGATCGTCAACGATAGGCATAGTCAAAGAGCCTACCTTGATAGACGCCTCCGAGAGAATGCTTGCGAGCATAGAAAGGCAGACCGATTTCCCATTGCTTCCCGCAAATCTTACGTAGCGTATTTTTCGTTCGGGAGAATCAAGAAGAGACAAAAGAGCCGACAATCTGTCAAATTGCTCGCTTCCGTTGTCGTCAGGGGCGCTGAGAATATATTTTACTGCATTATGGTACGTCATTTTTAACCTACTTGATGATTTTTATTTTCCAAGCAAAAAAGCCTTGGCACTTTCGTATTCGCAAAGAGCTTGCTTTGCCTCTTTTGAATCCTTTGAGAAATTCTTTTTCTTTATTGCGCGAAGCATAACATTTTTCGGTGTCTCGTCGGGGTCTATAAGCTCAAGCGCATCACACGAGTATCCTTCGCTTTCGAGCCTCTTAAGACGGAGTGCATCGGTCGCCGCATCACAGAGCTTCTGACGAAGCATTGAGTATTCGGCAATAAAGGAAAGAGAAGGGCAGTTGAGTGTGTGATTGAGCTCGTGATGACAGCAGGGCGTTGAGAGAATAACGTCGGCAGACCACTGCACAGCTTTGTCAAGTACTATATCGGTTGCGGTATCGCAGGCGTGCAAGGATATGACTAAAGAGGGAGAATATCCGCAATCATAATTTTTTATATCGGCGCAGACAAACTTAAGACCGTCAAAGCCAAGCCTTTGCGCTACCTCGTTACAGTAATCTATAACGTCGCCTTTGAGGTCAACTCCGCGCATCTCTACCTTATATCCGAGGATGTTGGCAAAATAGTGATATACTGCAAAGGAAAGATAGCTCTTGCC
>JAZNES010000235.1:0-4759 GCA_045588755.1 Eubacteriales bacterium
GCAAGCAGTGGAAAAGACAGTGCGAGGCTGAGATAGCCAAGCGCGATCTTGAATTCCACGACGTCGGTCACGCGTGGGCAACTGTTCCATTCGGAATAGATCCCGATATAACTGTGAACTATGCCGACGGAAAGGACCATTCCGACGTTGAGGCAGCTCACAAATATCTCGCTGAGGTAAACGGCCAGAGAAGGCTTTCGGCACACTGGACACCCAATAAGAATCTTGGAATTCCGATGTGGACGAATTTCTGTATGTCAAATGTCGAGGCGAGAAAGGTAGTTGTCGACAGCGTAGTTGATTACTGCAAGAAAAATGCTCACGTTGACTATCTGCACGTCTGGCTCGGTGACTCGGTAAACGAGTCCTGCGAGTGCGAGAACTGTCAGGCAAAGACTCACTCCGACTGGTACGTCGTTCTTCTGAATGATATAGACGCAGAGCTTACAAAGCAGGGCATCAATAACCGCCTTGTCTTCACCGTATGCTACGACTCGCTCTATCCGCCGGAGACCGAGACCTTTAATAATCCCGATAGATTCTCAATACTTGTCTGCCCGATCACACGTTCTTACTGCCGCCCTATTCCCACAGAGCTGCCCAAAATAGAGCTTAAGTCCTACGTGAGAAATAAGAATGCAAACCCCACCAATCCCGCAGAACCGATAGTTTACGGAAAGGAATGGCAGAAGAGAGTCAAATCCGATATGCTTCTTTACGAATATCACTTCTGGTATCCCCGTTTCCTTGAGATCACGGGACTTGGCTTCGGAAAGTTTATTCACAACGACATCAAGAACTACAAGCTCCACGGCTTTAGGGGAACTATCCAGGACGGCTCGCAGAGATGCTTCTTCCCCAACGGATTTGCATTTTATTCCTATGCCGCTACTCTGTTCGATTGCTCTCTTAGCTTTGAGGAGATAAGAGACGACTACTTCAGCCACGCATACGGCGAGGACTGGGAGAAGGTCGTTGAATTCTTCGAGAAGGTAATGGAACTTATAGAGCATAAGTATATGACGGGTGAGGATTCACTCGATCCCGAGATAGGTCCGCACTATAATCCTCTGAAGGCCGAAAAGCTCCGCAAGGTAGGGCCTCTTATTGATGAATTCGAATCCTTCGTTAAGGAGCACAGAAAAGCGGGACTTCCCATGAGAGCGCAGACCATGTCGTATAGACTTCTCGACGATTTCCTTCTCTATGCGAGAAGAATGGCAGAGTGCCTTATTCTCAAATGCTTCGGCGCAGGCCGTGAGGCAAAGGAGCTTTACCATAAGTTCAGAGTCGAATTCGGTAAACGCGAAGTCGAGATCGAAAGATATTTCGATGCGCACGATTTTGCCGATACAATGGAAGGCCGTATAATGAAGGCAAAGGACGAGCCTCTCAGATTTGATATTCAGAAAGAAAATCTGGAATAATTTCCGTTAAATAAAAGACAGAGAATAAGGGTGATTGCCAAAATTCTCTGTCTTTTTGCTTAGGTAAATTTTGGTTTATCGGTGAGTTTAGTTATGAGTTATGAGGCTCGCGAAGCTCGCGTTATGAGTTTGCTACGCAAACGTTATGATCGCCTCTTTATTTAACTGTGCCGAAGGCACATCATAGTTTGGCGAAGCCAATCATAACTCTAAACTCGCCGCAGGCGATCATAACTGCGCCTATAGGCGCATAAATCCCAATTTATACTTATTTGTATTCGCTTTTAAGTATGCAGCAGGTGCCGATGGTGTGGTATTCTCCTTTGATGAGAGCCGCTTGGCGCGCATAGCCCTCGAAGGTCATGCCGAGTTTTTCCATTACTCTGAGCGAGGGGGTATTTCCTTTAATAAATCTTGCCTCTATTCTATTTAGTCCGAGCACCTTGAAGCCGAAATCGATCACGGCTTTTGCCGCCTCGGGGGCAAGACCCTTGCGGTGATACTCGGGATTAAGCACGTATCCTATCTCGGCAGAGTTGTTTGCGGCGTCTATTTTTGTAAATCCGCAGGTGCCTATCATTTTTGAAGCTTCTTTGTCGATAACTGCCCAGTCGTAAAAATCCCCAACCGAATATCTTTCCTTTATATATTTGAGATATTCCTTGGTATGAGCTATTGAATTATGAGGCGACCAGAGCAGGTAACGTGTGACCTCCTCAAGATGCGCGTATTCAAACATATCCTCGGCGTCGGACGGCGACATCTTGCGAAGGATAAGGCGCTCGGTCTTAAGTGTCGGCAGGCTTGAAAAGGTTTTTATCAAAAGCAGTTTTTCCATAATTTTCTCCTTTTGGAGCAGTGCGATATACCGATATTATAATAAAAACAAGATCATAATTCAACTGTTTTTATTAAATTATTTACAAATAGTACATTATGTATTGACAAAAATGAGTTATCATAAGAATAGCATATTATGATTGGGGGCGCTTTTGTGTTTGGCTATGTGAATGCCCACTCACCCGAACTTCGCGTTCGGGAAAATGAATACTACAAGGGCGCTTACTGCGGCCTTTGCAAGGCTATGGGAAGATGTACGGGGCAGTGCTCCCGACTTTCTCTGAGCTATGATATCCTTGCGCTTGCGCTTGCCCGTATTGCCATATCGGGTGAGAGGACCGCATTTTATCAAAAAAGATGTATAGCCCACCCCTTCAAAAAGAGAAACGTGATGAAGGGCAACAAAGAGCTTGATTATTCCTCTCGCGTCCTTGCGATACTGAGCTACTATAAGGTCAAGGACGATGTTGCCGACGGTGGCTTTTGGAAGAAAGCGGTCTGCCGTATCTTTCTCTTGCCTTGGGCATCTGCCGCAAAGAAGAGGGCAATAAAGTCGGACCCTTCGCTTTCTGAGCTTGATAGGATATGCGCAGAAAAGATAGGCGTTCTTTCAAATATGGAGAGAGATAGGATATCAAGTGTTGATATGCCCGCGAAGGCGTTTGGTGAGCTCCTTGGTGAGATGTTTGCTTTTTCTTTTGAGGGAAGTGAGCGCAGGCTGGCCTATGATCTCGGGCTTCATATCGGACGTTGGATCTATATCGCCGATGCGCTCGACGATATGGAAGAGGATATGAGGACGGGGAATTATAACCCATTGCTCAGAATATACGGTGGGGAATTGCCGACTAAGGAGCAGGCTGACGATATAGCTCTTGCACTCAAAAACGAGCTTTTCTCGGCTGAGGCGGCGGCAGACCTTATCGACTTTGGCGAGAATGATACCGTGAAGAATATACTTTTCAATATTCTTTATCTCGGTATGCCAAACAGGATAAAGAATATTATCGCAAAATTCGAGAATAAGACAGACGAAAGGACAGATAGACGATGAACGACCCTTACAAGATACTTGGCGTTTCACCTGATGCGTCGGACGAAGAGATAAAGAAAGCCTACAGAGAGCTTGCCCGAAAGTATCACCCCGACAAATACCGCGACAGCGATCTTGCCGACCTCGCGAGTGAGAAGATGAAAGAGGTCAACGGGGCTTACGAGGAGATACAGAGAATGCGCGCCTCGGGCAACCGTTCGGGCAGTGGCAGCTATAATTCGCAGTCCTATGCGGGAAACACCTCGTCGAGCGGAAATCCGAGATATGCCGAGATAAGAAGACTTATAAACAGCGGCAACGATATGCAGGCTGAGAGTATACTCAATTCTATGCACGAGGGCGACAGAAATGCCGAGTGGTATTTTCTTATGGGCTGTATCGCGGTCAAGAGAGGATTTTACGTTGACGCGCAAAGATTTTTCGATACCGCGTGCTCAATGGATCCCTACAACAATGAATACCGCGCGGCTCAGACCCGTCTTCGCACAAGGGCAGGGGGCTACGGCGCGGGATATAATACCACGACGGCGAACGATTGCAGCTGCTGTGATATATGCGCGGGACTTATGTGTCTTGACTGTCTTTGCGATTGCTTATAATGAGGTGCTGATATGTCAAAAAAAGGCGGAGCAAGGCGGATAGCCTTTCTTTCAATGCTCACAGCTCTTGGAGTCGTAATACTTTACGTTGCCTCCTTTATAGAGGTTCTTGATATGTCGGCGGCGGTCCTCGCCTCGCTGATATGCGCTGTTGCCGTCATCGAATACGGCAAGACTGCTCCTTGGCTTTTGTGGGGAGCGACCTCGGTGCTTTCTCTTATTCTGCTTCCGAACAAGCTCGGCGCTCTGATGTACGCCGCGTTTTTCGGAATATATCCCGTTCTCAAGGAAAAGATAGAGAGGGGAATAGCGCGAAAGCTTTGGCAGTGGGTGTGCAAGGTGGTCCTCTTTAACGTAGCAATTTTTGTTATCATAGTGCTTACAAAGTGGGTAGTGGGAATAGAAAACGAGCCGCTGATCCTTGAGATCGCGTATTTTCTCCTTGCTAATTTCACCCTTGTGCTCTACGATATCGCGATGACGAGAATGATAACCTTTTATATTGTAAAGCTGAGAAAAAGATTTGGGTTCAAATAAAAAAGCTTGTTCATTGGAGCGTTGCTTCAATGGATAGTTTTTCAAGAATACGGTATATCTCGAAAGAGGTATGCCGTATTTTTGCATTTGTGAACACAAATGCAGTGCTTGTCAGGAAAAAATGACGTACAAAGAGTCTGTAGTAAAATAGATGAGAATTTAATATTCAACGTACTGTTTGTATAAAAATCCCTCGCTTCGTAAGAAACGAGGGTTAAGTTTATTACATTTCTTTCTTTTTATAGAACACAACGGATAGATACCAAGAAAGCACATATATTCCGATACCTACAAGACAAGCA